>JAGNRX010000219.1 GCA_017988355.1 Bacteroidales bacterium
GAATAATACCACTTTAATAGTTTTTAGAATAAGAGGGTCTTCAAAAACATCTATTTTAGAACCCATTTGATCAAGTATATCTTGGTACTGTACTAGGAAATTATCAAGATAGCTTGGATTAAGTTTTCCAATATAGATTACCATAAAAAGGGTTGTGAAAAGAGATATAAAGATTGACATTATAGCTCCTATTGAAAAGAACTTGGAGAATTTCATTTTCTCTTCTATAAAGGTTTTCCTGTAATTAACCATAGCCCAACCCATTCCAAAGACAATTACAAATGTGCCAATAAAACTCCAAAAGAAGTTTGTTTCAATGTTTAGTGCATATCCTATTATATGATAGAAAAAATAAGCTCCACCAATAATAGAACCCCAACTAAACCCGTAATTCCAAATATTTTTACTTTTCATATCAATCTTACAAATTAATTCATTCCAAAAATTAAATCAATCTGCAAATATAAGATTTTTATAAATAGGATATGTTGTTTCTGACCTATTTTCTCAATAATAAATATAAGAAACAAGATTTATTCTAAAAACATTTATACCTTTGCTCTTATAAAGCATTTTAATATTATTAATTATAGCAATACCCTATATAATCATCCTTATATATAGTGAATTTTTTAATGGTAAATACAAAGTAACAAAACATATAACTTCTATAATAAAATAACTATATTTGCCAGATATTAACGAGAGGTTAATAGATATTCTAAATGTAAAATTAAAAAAACAGATTCTTATGAAAACATTTATTCATAGAGCAGAGACAAGGGGACATGCTAATCATGGGTGGTTAAATTCTTACCATACATTTAGTTTTGCTAATTATTATGATAGGGATAGAATGCATTTTGGTGTATTGCGTGTAATAAATGACGATACGGTTGAGGCTGGAATGGGTTTTGGTACTCATCCTCACGATAATATGGAGATTATATCAATACCCTTGGAAGGTGACTTAGAGCATAAGGACAGTATGGGAAATATTGCTATTATTAGAGAGGGTGATGTTCAGGTTATGAGTGCAGGAACTGGTATTACACATTCTGAATTTAATAAGAACAAAGATAGATTGGTTAAGTTTCTTCAGATATGGATATTTCCTAATAAGAGGGGTGTTGAACCTCGATACGATCAAATCTCTCTAAGGGATATTGCAAAGGAAAATGAGTTTTATCAAATCCTATCGCCTAATAAGAATGAAAAAGGAGTATGGGTATATCAAAATGCTTGGTTTCATTTAGGAAACTTCGAAAAAGGCAGATCCGATATTTATAATATTAAACTTAAGGGTAACGGTGTTTATGCTTTTATTATTGATGGAGAGGTTGAGATAAATGGTGAGAAACTCAATAAAAGAGATGGTATGGGTATTTGGGATACTGATATAATAGATGTAAAAGCAATAGAAAATTCTCGCCTACTATTGATGGAAGTTCCAATGGATAGGTAAATTATCTTATTCTACTATTATCTCATCTAAAAAGACCCAACTCCGACCTTTTTCGGATGGATGCCACGAAGGAAGTTCCTTAGTTGATTCTATTTCAAACTTAACATATCTAAAATCAATATCCTTTGAACTAAACTTATACTCCCTAATTATCTCTTCTTCTTTTTGAATACTGCCAACAATAACCTCTCCTATCTTATTATATTCCTTTCCATCCTTAGAAACATAACATTCAACCTTTTTAGGATGTAGTATCCAGCTCTTTGGGAAGTAGAGTGAAGATAGTTTAATTGTCTTATCCCTAACCTCTTTCTCAATATCTAAAACCAATGAAAAATCAATACCATGCCATCCTAACCAATGTATCTTATATTCCGAATCCCCATTAACTCCATTCGTTATGGTTGAAATATCACCACTACTATATTGAGGACTTGGTTTTGGATTAGCAATAACATTCTTCCTAAAAGCTATATTATTCTCTACACTAATATTGATGAAACGTTTCGTTGACTGATAATATTCTTTTGGACTTAAATTGCTTTCATTCAAATCAATGACTTTAGCATCCTTACATGTCAAGTAAAACTCCTCAATCATATTATTCATTTCCTCTTTAAGCATATACTTTCCTTTTTCATCCTTATAATACCAACCTCTTTCTCCAAACATATCAGCCTTACCAATTTCCATAATTGCATAAGAAAGAGGTAGTTTTGCAGTTTTAACTCTTAGTAAATAAATTGGGTCACTCTCAACAGACTTTTCTGCAAGGGCAAATATAGATGAGTAAATATCAATCTTATCTTGTGAAAGGAATGAATTAGCATAGTCGGTTGGAGGAGCGTAAATATCTAAAAAAACTTTGGACTTCTCTCCATAATATTGTAGGGTATCTATATATTGTCTAATAAATGATGAAGCTTTTCCATAATAACCATCTAAAAACTCATTAATGATTGAATCCTTATCAATATTTATATTCCAAAGTAGTTTACTTATAAGATAGGTTTTCAGTTCTGCAAACTCATGCCCATAATCACTGTTAGCCTGTTGGAAATGTTGATGAGCTTGATTTCTCATAAAGAACTCAATATTTGGTTTAATTACATGTATATTAGGAAATGGAGATACTGAATATGCAAAATCAACCTCATAGTCCCAAAGGAATATATTATCAGTTATCTCTCCCCAGTCCACTATATCACGTCCAAAGGTTTGAGCCTTAGGGTTTGATTTCAAAGCTTCCCTTCCTTTATTCTCAATTGTTTCATTCCTATCCTCTTCAATAGTACAAAGCATAATTTGAACATTCTTATCTGGCTTAATATTCTTTGGTGCCTTCCTTGAATACTGATAAGCAAGGGTTGAAATGGTTTTGTCTGGGAAAGATTTTGCAACCTTATTAACAAAATAAATCAATGCACCACTTGGCGATTCTTCCCTCTCATTAATTGCCCTACACTTATCACAAGAGCAGTAAGAGAAGTTATCAGTCTGACTAACAGACCATACCTTAGCATTAGGTTGTTTAGCCATTTCTTCTTTCAGC
>JAGNRX010000218.1 GCA_017988355.1 Bacteroidales bacterium
CCTTAGTCTTTACTAAAATCTAATAAGATATTTACTTCTTAGATTTCTCAATAACTCTATCTGCAAGGTCATCAAACAAACCCATCATTGGAGTTTTATCACTCATATATAGGTTTAACCTACCATCAACAAAAGCATCTTGAATTAGTGGCAACTGAGTTAAAACTGCGGTATAGAATTCCTCAGCTATAATTTTTCCACCACCCTTGCCGAAGATATAGTACTTCTCTTCAGGATGATTAAGTGGCGTAAACCATGACATATTCTCAACAACTCCAATAAAAGGAATTGCTAATGATTCATTGGTTAGCATCTCTGCACTCTTTCTTGCATCATTCACCGCAATTGCTTGAGGAGTTGTTACAATTATTGCACCATCAATTCTAATATCTTGGAAAGTTGTCAAGTGTACATCGCCTGTGCCTGGAGGAAAGTCAACAATTAGATAATCTAACTCACCCCAAACAACATCTGTGAATAGTTGTTTAACAGCATTTGCAGCAAGTGGTCCTCTCCAAACAATTGCTTTTTCCAAAGGAACAAGGAAACCAAGTGACATTAGTTTTATTCCAAACTTTTCAACAGGAATAATCCTGGTTTGACCCTCTTCTTCAAATTGTGCTACGTCTTGCATCCCAAGACCAAACATTGCAGGAACGGATGGCCCGTAAATATCTGCATCCACTAAGCCTACCTTAAGACCTTTTCTACCAAGGGCTAAAGCAAGGTTTGCCGCAACAGTTGATTTACCAACCCCTCCCTTTCCAGAGGCAACGACAATAATGTTTTTAATCGATTTTAATTCTATTTTCTCCATTTGTTATTCTTTATTTACTTTTAAAAACAATCTGATAAGCCTCTCTTATTCTTTGAGAAATATCAGACTCACTATTATATTCAATTATAGTTTTACTCCTAATCATTGCATCCACCACTTCTTTATCAAATGGCAGGCAAGCAATAATATCAATATCCATCCCTAAGCAATAATCCTTGATTTGATTAGTTAGTTCAAGGTTTAAGTCATATTTATTAATAATAACATAAATCTCTTGCATAAAGCTTTTAGCCACATCGATAGTTCTTTTCAAATCAACCAAGCCAGACATAGAAGGCTCAGTAACCACTACTACCTTATCTACTCCAGTTATTGTTGACATAAAAGGACAGCCTATTCCAGGAGGTCCATCTATAATGATATCCTCTATTCCAAGCTCTTTAGACTTTTCTCTAGCAAGACTTCTAACAACAGCAATAAACTTACCAGAGTTTTCTTCCCCTGGCGACAATCTACCATAAATTATAGAACCATTTCTAAAATCACCAAAGTAGAGTTTACTATCGTCTGATTCAATCATTTCAATTGCCTTTTCTGGACATTGCCTAAAACAAAGAGCACACCCATCACAAGAGACAGTATCTATTTCAAACTTTCCATTGACAATATTTATTGCATCAAACTGACATAATTCCTTACATAACCCACACTGACTGCATTTATCTTGATGAATTATAGCATTCTTGCCAGAAATGTAATTTGTTTCTACGGTATTCTTTGGAGGGAAAATTAAATAGAGGTTTGCAGCATCAACATCACAATCAACAGCAATTACATTCTTAGCAAGAGAAATAAAAGCTGCACAAATTGAGGACTTTCCTGTTCCTCCCTTACCACTAAGAAATGCTATTTCCATTTTTTATTATTGTTTTACAGATTACTTCAAATAACTCCTTTGTCTCACTCAAATAAGAAACAGCCAATTTACCTTCAGAATAGCAACGAGCTATCTCTTTTGAGAATGGAATTTCGGCAATAATTGGTATATTATTCTTTTTCAAGTAATCATATACTTCAATATCGCCAAGTCCTGACCTATTAATAATTACTCCATAATCTTTATTTAGAGAGTCTAAGGTTTCAACCGATTGCTTGAGGTCACTTAATCCAAAAGGTGTTGGTTCAGCTACCAAAACAATATAGTCTGCCCTAACAGCCGTTTGAATAAAAGGACAAGAAGTTCCTGGTGAAGAATCTATCAGAAGGAAGTCATAAGACAATAATGAAGCCTTCTTGATAGCTGACTTAATTATAGGGATAGAAGCAATCTTTCCCTCCTTAAGCCTACCTTCAACAAAGATATGACTTTTAGCATCGCTAAAGAATGAGACACTGCCAATTTCAGTGCTTGAATCCTCAATAGCACCGTGCTTGCAAGCAATAGAGCAAGCCTTACATCCATGGCATAGATTATCTAAGACTTTGATATGCTTTAACTCTGGCACATAAAATATTGCTTTATACTCGCAATACTCATAACATAAACCACAAAAAACACATTTATCTGCATCAATTATTGGTCTATATTCTTGTACTTTTGTGTCAGAGACTTTCTTAAGATCAAAGAACAATAGAGAATTAGGACATTCAACATCACAATCAAGAAGCAAAGTTGAATGACCTAAGGATTCAAAAGTTTTTAAGAGGTTAGTGGAGACAAAGGTTTTCCCTGTGCCTCCCTTACCACTTGCAATAGCTATTTTCATTAGTGATCACAAGAATTTTGACCAGTTTTCAACATGTTGTTTAAATGGTCTTGAATTAAATTTTCAGGATCTTTCTTATCAGCTCCAAAATAAACTGTTATACTTTGCTCAGCAAATAAATCCCTTGCCTTTTGACCTATTCCTCCACAAATAACTTCACTTACTCCTTGTTCTTTGACCCAAGCTGGATATAGACCTGGCTCATGTGCAGGAGGGGTAACGAAAACACTCGATACAAGTTTGTTGTTTTCTATATCTGCTATATAGAATGATTCACAATGTCCAAAATGTGAACATAAAACACCGCTTTCGGTTGGTATTGCAATACGTTTTTTCATCTTCACTGCTTGACCCTCTGGGCCAGTTCCGTCTTTGTTTGGCATAATACTTATTATTTATTTAACATATCGACAATTTCCTTAACTGTCTTTTCTTCTTGAACAACAATCATCTGAATATTAACTTCATTCATC
>JAGNRX010000220.1 GCA_017988355.1 Bacteroidales bacterium
ATCCTATCCTTATTAGCAACTAACTCCTCTTGCTTAACCTCTTGGTTTCTTTCTTCATAATTAACTAAGAAATCAGTTGAAGGAAAGACAAATGAAGATAGGTCAGCTCTTGGGTCGTAGGTTGTTGTTATATCATTTCTTTGAAGAGGCGTTGCGATAATCTCATCATCATCAGCCTCTATATTGTTTTGGGTTGGAACTACTGCTTGGTTTAAGCTGGATAGGCTTGAGGATTCAATCTCAAAGTCCACATCTTTTGTTTCTTTTTTCTTAGGTAGAGTGTTTTCTTTAGGAATTGGGTCAAAGCTATAAGTTCCTTCTTTATTAGGAGAAATGCTTGTCTGTGATTGGTTTTGGGGACTATTACCCTTAAGCTCAAATTGAAGTAGTTGTTCTTTTTCCTCTTCAGTTAATCCATCACTATCAACGTTCTCGTCTTTTGTAATGCCTGTTGGATTAACCTCTATTTCCTTTTTCTTATGATTTTGAATCTCTTCTTCTATAATCTCTTCAACTGTTTCAATTTCTTCTTCGACCTCATCTTCAGATTCCTTTTTAATTAACTCTTTCTTTGCTAACTTCTTTTCATTAGCTTGTTGAGATACTCTACTAACTGCCTTGTTAATAAATGAGTATTTGACTCCAAACATTAGCATAGGAAGGGTTATTGTGAAGAATAGAAGGATTAGAGAGGCTCCAATTTCTCTGGAGAAACCATAGAGCCAATTGTAAATTGAAATTCCAACAACTCCAGCCAACTGGTAGAACTCGTATAATTGGGCAATAGAAACCACATAACCAATTATGGCAGATAGCCACAGCATTATGATGAATGTGTATAGGATTGTTTTGCCGAAGTCTTTAAGCTTTATTCCGAAAAGTCTTAACCCAATAAGGGTGAAAACAAAAATATAGCCAAAGGATGCAATTCCAAATGTGCTATATATCATAATATAAGAAAGGAAAGCTCCTATTGGACCTCCCCAATTCGTTATTTCTTTCTCTCCTTTAAGTATTTCTAAGGCAGAAATGGACTCGACTATGCTGTGGTCAAGGGTCCAGGAAATAAAAAAAGATACAAAGGAAAAAAGCAAAAAGACAGATAAAAGAACAAAAAAAGTACCCAAAACTCTAATAAATATTTCGCTATGAATGGTTGATGAAACCATATTCATAGGTTTTTCCTTAGTAGTTGGCTTATCTTTTATGTCTTTTTTATAGTTATCAGCTTTCTTTTTTTTCTTTGTATCTTTTTCCACAGTATATAATTAATTCTTTACTTTAGGAAAATTATATGTCTCCACCTTGTCCGCCACCGCCCATTGCTTCCATAAGGATTGCAATGATTTCTTGGAATTCTTCAACTGTTACTTCTTCAAAACCTGTTGGAAGTAGCATATCAGCTTTTTCAACTTTTCCTCCTTCAATGATTTCGCTAACTTTGAAAGTTATTTTAAATTTATCAAGGTCAACAGGGAACTCAAATGGCATACCTTTTAAACCAGGATAGAATTTTAAGTCTTGCTCTGGGCCAAAGTCATCACTCATCCAAATAGATTCGTTCTTTAGTTCACCAGTTTCAGATTTAAAAGTAACATTTACTTTCTTAACTGTCTTGCCTGCGATTTCCTTTGTTTCAGAGGTAATCTCGTATGTGCTATTCTCTAAGTCTTTTGGATCTAACTTATCTTTAATATACCATTTCCCAGTAACTCCTTCAACAGGAACTTGAGAAAAGTCAAACATAGAATAAGATATTCCAAGTTTTGCATTGGTTAAAACTTTGCTTCCAGAGAACATATCATCAAAAGCAGTTTGGTTTTCAAAAACTTTAATGTCTAGAGTTGTTGGAGCTCCAGGAGGAACTTCACCTTCCCAGGTTAGGGTGTACTTTACAATACCTTTAAATTTACCTTGTTGAGCGAAGGTCTGTGTTGAGAACAAACCTAATGTTAACACTAAACAGATTGTTACTAATAATTTTTTCATTGCTAAAATGTATTTGTTTTATTTTTAATTTAACTTAAATGACAGACAAAGGTACATTTTTTTTTATAACCGAGAAAGAAAATCAAAATTTTCGCTTGATAAGGAATAAAACTTTTAGTATTTTTGCAGTTAAATATATAAGAAATACAGAGGGTGAAATCGAAAGAACCATTTATTAAAACTAAGAATTTAGAGATATACAAAGTTGATGGCTCTAAGTCTTTATCGCTTCCCTATATTGGAGGAGTAAGGGCTGGATTTCCTTCTCCTGCTAATGACTTTACGGGAGAGAGGGTCGATATATATAAGGAATGCGTTCCTCATCCAGAGGCGACTTATTTTGCAAGGGTAACTGGTGATTCTATGAATAAAGATTTTCAGGAGGGTGACTTACTAATAATTGATGCCAGTCTTGAATATAGAGATAATCAAATTGCAATGATATTTATTGATGGCGAATACACAATGAAGAGGATTAAGAAAACTGATGGTAAATGCTTCTTGCTCCCCTCCAATGATAGTTTCCCGCTAATAGAAATTACATCAGAGTCAAATAGCCAAATACTTGGAATAATAACTTGGAGTTTTAGAAAACATATATAAGTATGGCCTTATTTGCACATATAGATTGTAATAATTTCTACGCCTCATGCGAAAGAGTATTTAACCCCTCTCTTATTGGCGTTCCTGTTATTGTCCTAAGCAATAATGATGGTTGTGCTATTGCAAGAAGTCAAGAGGCTAAGGATTTAGGCATTAAGATGGGGGAGCCATTCTTTAAATTCAAAAGTTTAGTAGAGGATAATAAAATTTCAGTTTTTTCGGCTAATTTTGAATTATATGGTGATATGTCAAATAGGGTAATGACTATTGCCTCTCAATATTCTCCAGATGTCGAAATATATAGTATAGATGAGTGTTTTCTAAATCTTGAAGGAGTTTCTGATAACCCAAGAAACTACTGCTTAGAAATAAAGCGTAAGATAGAGAAATGCACTAAGATACCTGTTA
>JAGNRX010000221.1 GCA_017988355.1 Bacteroidales bacterium
TTACTATTTGCTGGGATGCTATTTTTATCCCCTAATTTATTCTCGCAAGGTCCGCAAGCTCCAAAAACAAACCCTATGGGGACAGAAATCAATAACAAATCAACATTTAAGGTAAGTGGAAGAGTTAAAGATGCTTCAACAAGCGAATTTCTTCAATACGTTAATGTTGTTGTCCTAAGAACTAAGGATTCATCATTAGTTAATGGAACAATTACTGATAATAACGGTAAATTTGAATTAGATATAAAAAAAGGGAAATACCTTCTTAGACTGACATTTATTGGTTATAAGGATATATACCAAGCATTAGAAGTTAAAGCAGATAATGTTGCCTTAGGTGTTATTCAACTTGACTTAGGCACACAAGCTCTTCAAGGGGTTGAAATAACTGCTGAAAGAAGCATGATGGAATATCAACTTGATAAAAGAGTTATTAATGTTGATAAGAATATTGTTAGTGCTGGAGGTTCTGCAACAGATGTTTTAGAGAATGTTCCTTCTGTGTCGGTTGATCAAGACGGTAAAGTATCTCTTCGAGGCAGTGGAAATGTTACTGTGCTTGTTGACGGAAGACCAAGCGAACTTCTTGGCAGCGACCTTCAAACAGTTTTAGAACAAATACCTTCCTCAACAATTGAAAGCGTTGAAGTTATCACTAACCCATCTGCAAAATACAACCCAGAGGGAATGAGTGGTATTATTAATATTGTATTAAAAGAAAAAGGAAATAGAGGATTTAACGGTAGCATAGCAGCATCATCTGGTGTTGGTATAAACAATAACTTAGATAAAGACCAATTCCTATTCCCACAAGGAAGTTTTTCAGCAGCCCTAAACTATTCAACAAAGAAATATGCAGTATTTTTAAACGGAGACATTAGATATTTTGAAACCTCAAGCAATGGATTTTCAGATAAAACCTTAACTGCTAATAATGTTAATATACTTCAAGACCGCTTTACAACTGGAAATCGTCTTGGAAGAGGATTTAAGATTGGAGGAGATTGGTATATTAATAAAAAGAACACATTAAGCCTTTCATATAACCTTAGAAAAGGAGGAACTCCACCAAAGAGTGAAAGCTCTGAAAGACTTTATTCTAGGGTTGATAACGATTCCCTTAACCCTGCTAACCCAAATAATTATTTTGGATTAGAAACAGGAAAAAGAAATATGCTTTTCCAAAACTTCACCTTAAACTATGAAAAGAAATTTAATAAGAAAGATCAACTTCTAACACTTGATGCCAACTGGAATATAGGAGAATTTTCAAATAATAACCTTCAAATTAGAAGCTTTGAAGAAGGAACAAGTGAATTGTTTTATCTAAAGAACATTTCCAAATCAAATAGTGATAGAGCATTTGCAACCATTAACTATGTTCATCCTTTTTCAGAAACCCTAAAACTAGAAACAGGATATAATCTAAACTACGTTAATACAAATGCTAACTACGATTACTTCCCTTCAAGAAATATGGTAAGGGACGATAGCATGAGTTATGTCTTTAAGTATAAGGAATCAATTCATGCAGTTTTTGGAACACTTGGCTATAGCTTCAATAAGAAATTATCTGCACAGGTAGGAATTCGTTTAGAACAAGTTTTTAGAGATGGTTCAAAAACACAAAATAGCGAAGAACTATCATTCCCTAAAGACCAAGACACAAAGAATTACTTCAGCGTATATCCAACACTTCACATTTCATATAATTTCACCGACTCACAATCAGGACAAGTTTCTTATTCTCGTAGAATTAATAGACCTAGCCCATGGTCATTAGCTCCGTACATTGATATTAACAATCCAGAATACATTCGTTTTGGAAATCCAGATATATTGCCAGAATACACCGATGCTTTTGAACTTGGCTACTCAAAGATATTCCAAAAGACAACCATATTCACTTCGCTTTATTATAGAAGAACAAATAACTCGATGACAGATTTCAGTTTCCTATGGAATAAAGCAAATGCTGATAGATATGGATTTGAATGGGTATGGGATGTTGCAGGAGCAGAATATTCAGATAGTATAAGAATTGCAACAACTTCAATGAACCTTGCAAAAAGTTCTAACTATGGAATGGAAGTAATTATTGACCAAAAGATAACAAAATGGTGGAAAGCAAACCTAAGTGCTAATCTATATGGCAACTATCAAGATGGACGAGCATTTGGAGGAAACTTAGTTGAAACCCTAAACTGGGATGCAAAACTAAATACCACATTGACACTCTCAAAAAACTGGATAGTACAAATATCTGGACAATATGTTCCAAAAAGAGAAAATATTCAAGGATATTCAGACCCAATGTACTGGTTTGATATGTCGATTAAAAAAGATATACTTAATAAAAAAGGAAGTCTTGGTATAAGATTCTCAGATATCTTCAACACAAGAGAAAGATCATCTCAAACCTTTACAGAAAACTTCAAACAATACTCAGTTAATCACAGAACATCTCAATCTATTGTTCTATCATTCAACTATCGATTTGGAGTCGTTAATAAGGAACAAGTACAAAAAGAAAGAAAGCGTCAACAAAACGCATCAGGTGCTGATGATTTCGGAGCAGAAGAATAAAACATCTTTAAATACTAACGCATAAAAAAACAAGGATTCAGCTTAACTGAGTCCTTGTTTTTTCTTTCTTTGATTCACAGAATCCTTTCTTTGATCTAAAAAATCCTTTCTTTGATTCACGAAATTCTTTCTTTGATCTAATTCCGTAGATCAGTGATTCATTTCACTAATGATGGATAAGACGGTATTTCTTTCTCCATTGTAAATATCCTCTTCTCAATATCCTTTTTCAGACAAAAGGTTTGCTCCCCATTTGTTAAAACAAAATATGAAGCATCTATTGATAGACTGTAAATTGATATTTGATCTAATGTTTCTTGTGTAATTTTAATGCTTGGTGCCTTGCATTCTATTAGCATAAAAGGCTTTAATTGCCTATTATAAAC
>JAGNRX010000222.1 GCA_017988355.1 Bacteroidales bacterium
CTCCAATAGAAATACCTACTAAGAATGCAATTAAAATTATCCAACGAAGATTATGTCTGTCATCAGATTCACTTTCCCATTTAAGGATAGTCCAAAAGACAAGTGCAGTAAAGAAAGAACTCATTGCATAAACTTCACCCTCAACAGCTGAGAACCAAAAAGTGTCGGAGAAGGCATAAGCAAGGGATCCAACAAGACCGCTACCGAAAATAGCAATCATTTGACCCTTTGTCATCTCTTGACCTTTCTTAACAAGCTTTTTAGCAAACATTGTAATGGTCCAGAAAAGGAATAATATAGTGAAACCACTACATATTGCACTTAGTGCATTTACCATATAAGCAACCCTTGTTACATCTCCACCTGCAAAGAGCGAGAATATTCTAGCAAAGATTTGGAACGTTGGTGCTCCTGGTGGATGTCCTACTTGAAGTTTGTATGCAGTTGCAATATATTCTCCACAATCCCACCAAGAGGCAGTAGGCTCTGCGGTAAGAAGGTAAACTATGCTTGCGATGATAAAAACTAACCAACCCAAGCTGTTGTTTATAAATGAATACTTTTTCATTAAATCTATTTTATTATTGTTATTATAAATCTTTCTACCAATCAACCTTTGTTCTTCTAACAGGCATAGTCATACACCTTGCACCACCTCCACCTCTTGGAAGTTCAGCTGCATCAATTGTCACAACAAAACGTTCATAGTCTTTCATATTAACCTTGTCGTTGCAAATATCCTCTGCTCTCAAAACCTCAAAGCCAGATTGGTTTAATGCCTCAATTGTATTAGAATTTCTTGAATAGCCAATGATTTTTCCCTCACCCAAAGAAAAGAAGTTAGCACCCGAATGCCACTGTTCTCTGTCTTGATATAGTGGATTATCACCACCACATTTAATAGGTTCAAGGTCAAATCCCAAATCCTTTAATCCTTGCATAAAGTTTGGTTTTTGATGGAATGAAACCTTGCAATTATCAATCTCAATATGGGTTACATCGAAGTTTCCATAATTCTTAACAATCAAAGGCTCATAAGTCATACATTTATCCTTAGAAAGCATAGTAAAGACCATATCTAAGTGTATAAATGATTCAGGAGAGAAAGGAAGGTTCTGCACTAAGATATTGAATTTTGATTTTCTTTGAGCATAGTGACTAATTAGAAATTCAAGTCCTTTCTTATTACTTCTCATACCTTGACCAAGAAGAATAACGTCTTCTCTTGCAACCAAAACATCACCACCCTCAGTATTTGCTTCTTTGCTATGAGAAAGGGTACTTATTGTTTCTGCTTTGAAATAGTGTTTGAAAATATAATTCATAATAATACTCTCTCTCGAACGCACCTCATGTTGCATTGTGTGAATGAGTACTTGATTATAAAGTGATGAAGAAGCATCACGAGTGAAGAAGAGATTATAGAGAGGGTCTAACATATTCTCTCTACCTTCAATTAGTATTCTTGAAAGCTCTGAGGCTTCAATTGAAAGCAATTCTTCTGCTAAGTTTATTTTGTTTTCCTTTTCCAAAACCTCATTAACCAATGATAGTTTAATTGATGTATCCTTTAGGATTTCGGTAAGGAGGTCATTAATTTGATAAGTCTTAGTCCATTTAGACAATACTTCTTGAAAATAATAGTATTCTTTTTGGGCAATCTTTAGGTTTAATAAATCGCTATATAGACATTGTTCAATGGTTTGCGGAACCATCTGTTCAATTTCAATGCCTGGCTTATGCAATATCACACCTTCTAATTGTCCAATCTCGGAACTTACATCTACATTAAGCATAAAGTTAGTTATTCGTTTGACTAAACCCTAAACCAAAAAGTATAGGGCATTTTGCAATTTGCAAATATAGGTAAATTCTCCAAATAGGCAATAATTATTGAGGAATTGCAGAGATAAGTCTTTTAGTGTAGGAGGTCTGGGGGTTAGAGTATATCTGGTCAGCATCCCCATATTCAACAATATTACCACTTTGCATAACAATCATCCTATCTGACATATATTTTACAACCGAAAGATCGTGCGAAATAAATATGGTAGAAAAGCCATAATCACGCTTCAAATCATTAATTAAATTTAAGACCTGAGCTTGAACCGAAACATCCAAAGCTGAAACACTCTCATCACAGATAACAATCTCAGGATTAAGAGCCAAACACCTTGCAATGCCAATTCTCTGCCTTTGCCCACCCGAAAACTCATGAGGATAACGGTCATAATGCTCCCTCTCCAAACCAACCTTAGAAAGAAGCTCCAAAACCTTTTGTTTTCTTTCCTTTTTATTAACATATAGATTATGAACCTCCATAGGCTCCAAAATGGCTTCCCCAATAGGCAAACGAGGATTCAAAGAAGAGTAGGGGTCTTGGAAAATTATCTGAATCTTCTTCCTAATATTCCTAAGCCTCTCACCCTTTATCTCATTAAGCATTGTTCCCTCAAACTCAATCTTACCACTACAAGACTCAATAAGCTGAAGAATAGCCCTTCCAATAGTCGTTTTACCACAACCACTCTCACCAACTAAGCCCAAGGTCTCACCCCTAAACAAATCAAAACTTACATTATTAACAGCAACGACCTTCTTCTTAATCTTGCCAAATATATTTTTATCAACCACATATTCCACCATTAAATCACTAACCTTAAGCAAAGGCTCTTGAGAATACATAAGTTTATGGCTTTCTTGTCTCTGCTCAGAAGAAATTAACTCTTGTTTTGGAGTCACATCACTAAGGAAATCCGAAATAGTTAGTAGCTTTTTTGGTCTTCCATTCATCGGAGGACGAGAAGCAATCAAACCCTTAGTGTAAGAGTTTTGAGGATTGTAGAAAATATCATTAACCTTACCCTCTTCCACAATCTCACCCCTATAAAGCACAATCACCCTATCAGCAATCTCCTTAATAACTCCCAAATCGTGAGTAATAAACAAAATGC
>JAGNRX010000223.1 GCA_017988355.1 Bacteroidales bacterium
AATATAGTAATGCCTAAGATTGTTGAATACATTAAAAAGAATCCTAAATGGAGAATATCGTTGCAAAGTCACAAATACATGGAAATACCTTAGCACCTTTTATTAGAGTATTAAGAATTTCTCTTCTAATTTTTACCCTCCTTCTTACTCAAAACCTTTTTGCTCAAAACAATCCTAAGGCTGAAAAAGAATTTAAGAAAGCTTTAGATTATATGAATAGCGGTAAGGAAGATAAGGCAATAGAATCACTAAACAAAGTCTTTGAAACTGCACCTAATTATCCTGATGCACTGCTTTGCATGGCTGAAATATACTATAATAAAAGCAATGAGTTTGATACCACTAAGCTAAAAGCCTTCCCATACTATAAACGTTTTGTTGAGCTTCATCCAAGCTATGACATAACTGCACATTATCGTGTAGGAGAGTTCTATCTATTAGAATACAATACTGAGAAGGCAAAATATCATTTCGATTATGCTCTTTCCAACTATAAAACTCCAAAAGACCAAGAGAAAATTGATAGAACAAAAAGGAAGCTTGAACAAATAGCCTTTATGGAATACTCTCTTAAAAACCCAGTTGAGTTTGAACCAAGTAATATGGGCGAAAACATAAATACACTCTACGATGAATACCTCCCAACCCTAACAGCTGACGAGCAAACCTTTATTTTCACAAGACTAATCCCAGATACAGTTGACTTTGGGCTTAAAATACTTATGGTAGAGGACTTCTTTCAAACAAATAAGGTTAATGGAAAATGGGAAATGGCTGAAAAGATGCCAACACCATTCAATTCCCTCGAAAACGAAGGAGCCTTATCCATTTCCCCCGACGGAAGAACAGCTTATTTCACTCGTTGCAATGCAAGAGATGGTTATGGAAGTTGCGATTTATACTATTCAGAAAGGATAGGTCAAAGATGGACAGAGCCTAAGAATATGGGACAAACCGTTAACTCTTCTGCATGGGACTCTCAACCAACAATAGCATCTGACGGAAGAACACTTTTCTTTGTTTCCAATAGAAGAGGAGGGAAGGGAAAGAACGATATATGGTACACATACAAGAAAGACAACGATAAATGGACAAAGCCTATTAATTTAGATTCCACAATCAATACCCCTGGCAATGATATGTATCCCTTTATCCACCCAAGCAATACAAGTCTTTACTTTTCATCTGACTATCACTTAGGAATGGGAGGATTTGATATCTTTTACTCAAATATTGTCGATGGTAAATTCACACCAGCTCAAAACATAGGCTATCCAATCAATACTTCATCAGACGAAACAAGCTTTATAGTTTCTCCAAGTGGCAAGAAAGCAATATTCTCAACCTCTTTAAAAGATGGCAAAGGAGGAAAAGACCTTTATGAGTTCGACCTATATGAAAAAGCACAGCCAAATCCAGTAGTTTATATGAAAGGGAAAGCCTTCGACAAGTTTACAAATAGACCACTTGCTGTTAATTTTGAAGTAAAAGATATAAATAAAAATACCTTAATTGCATCTTCAAGCTCTGACCCACTAACAGGAGAATACTTAGTTGTCCTTCCTCTTGGAGCATCCTACGCTCTTAGTGCTTGGGCTGATGGTTACCTTTTCTATTCCGAAAACTTTAAGTTAAATGATATAAGTAAATCCAACTCATCTCAAAAAGATATATTCCTTATCCCAATTGTTGAGGGCGAAAGTGTTGTCCTTAATAATATATTCTTTGAAACAAATACCTTTTCTCTTTTGCCAAGTTCTCAATCGGAGCTAAATACATTATTAGAACTCTTGCAAAAGAATAAAAATATAGTAATTGAGATTTCAGGATATACCGATAATGTAGGCTCACAAGAATATAACCTTGAGCTTTCAACCAAAAGAGCAAATAGTGTGAAAACTTATTTGCAAGAAATGGGAATTGAAGCAATTAGGTTAAAATCAAAAGGCTTTGGACAGACAAAACCAATTGCAGGTAACGAGACAGAAGAAGGAAGAGCAAGGAATAGAAGAACAGAATTTAAAATTATAAAGAAATAAGCTAAAACCATATTGATGAAAGATAAAACATTCGATTTAGATAATATATCCTTAGTTGATTTCTTTGGCACAAATGAAAAGAATCTCAACTTCCTATCAATCCTTTTCCCAAATGTAGATTTAATTCAAAGAGGTGATAAATTAAAGGTTGTAGGGAAAGAAAAACATATTGAGGAATTTGAAGAGGTATTTAATCAATTAGTTGAGCTATACCATCAAGAACTACGATTGGACGAAAAGTTAATTATGAGTATAGTTAAGCCAAGTCCAAACTTCCAAAAACAAAACCCCTCTTCTAATGAAATCCTTGTTCATGGTAAGAATGGCCTAATTATTAAAGCACAAACCCCTAACCAAAAAGAAATGGTTAAGGCAATTGATAAAAATGATATGCTATTTGCTATTGGACCTGCTGGCTCTGGCAAAACCTATACAGCCGTAGCCCTTGCAGTTAGAGCCTTAAAAGCAAAACAAGTAAAACGAATTGTTTTAACCCGTCCAGCAGTTGAAGCAGGTGAAAATCTTGGTTTCCTTCCTGGAGACCTTAAAGACAAACTCGACCCATATCTTCAACCACTCTACGACGCCCTAAGGGATATGATTGTTGAGGAAAAGCTAGTTAAGTATATGGAAGAAAAGGTAATAGAAATTGCACCCCTAGCTTTTATGAGAGGAAGGACATTAGGCAATGCTTTTGTAATACTTGACGAGGCTCAAAATGCAACCTATTCCCAAATGAAGATGTTCCTAACCAGAATGGGTAAGAATGCAAAGTTTATAATAACCGCCGACCCAACCCAAATCGACCTTCCATACCAACAACAATCAGGACTAAAAGAAGCAACTAAATACTTGCAAGACGTTGAAGGCATAAGCTTTGTCCACCTCAACGAATACGACATTATCCGTCACCC
>JAGNRX010000224.1 GCA_017988355.1 Bacteroidales bacterium
TAATCTATCTCCTCCTATTGTTTTAGCTATTACTAATGGTGTTATTTTATTTGCTCCTAAGCCAGTAAGATATCTCCCTATTTCTCTAATTGTTTCTTTACTATCGCAAATATCGTCAATTAAAAGAATGTTTTTATCTTTTATTTCATTCTCTCTATTATAAAAAAATGCATCCTTAATATTATCTTTCTTTAGATATGAATTTTCAAAAACTTTTTGCTCTTTTGTTTGTCTTAGTTTTTGTAAACCATGAGAAATAGGGATGTTTAAATGTGATGAAATTTTTACACAAAAATTTCTTAGAAGATTTCCTGATACTGTTGGCGGAACATAAAGGATTAAATCAAATTCTTCTTGACTTAGTTTTACATTATATACTTTCAAGACAAGCTTCAGTAAATAATCAGGAAAATCTCCTCCTCTTTCATATTTACAATTATGTATTATTTTGCCAACCTTTGTCTTCCCATAATAAGATGCAGCAAATCCATTAGCTAAATTAGAATATCTATTTTCAAGTGTTATTTCTGGAAAATAATTATCTTGAAATTCTTTTACTTTCTCTTTCCACTCAGGACTTTCTTCAACTATTCTTTTTCTATATCCAGAATTATCACAATTATTAAATTCAATTAAAGAAGTATCATCTCCAAGATAATTACAAAGGAATTGCATCCTTGATTGACTTGTATCAATATATTCAATCATCTTTTCCAAACTTTTTATCTTTCTTTCTTTTATTTGATTATATGCTTTATCATCAAAATTTGGAGCTCCTAAAATATATTCTATTCTTTTTACCCTTCCAATAGTAATTTCTCTAACTATTTTTTGTTCAACTAAATCTGCTTTAATAACCCTTACTTGATTTTGTTTTAAATTTGTTTTCTTTATTATTTCTCTTTGACTAAGCAGTTCTTCTTTTACTACTTTAATAAAATCATAGTATTTATCAGAACTTGGTCTTGAGCTTTCAATAAATGATTCTGGTAATTCCCTATCTTCTTCTGCATAAAATAAAATAATAAATGCAGTTTTACCATCTCTTCCGGCCCTCCCAATTTCTTGATAATAGTGAATAGGAGACTGTGGAATTTGTGTGTGAATAATAAATCTAATATCCAATTTATCAATTCCCATTCCAAGGGCATTAGTTGAAGTTATACACTTCCATTTATTATCAATAAGTCCTTGTTCTATTTCAATTCTTAATTCAGAATCTAAGCCTGCATGATAACTTGCAGAAGGAATATTAAGGTTTTCTAACCATTTTGAATAAGTCTCCGCTTCAACTCTTGTTCCTGTATAAATAATTCCTGAGCCAGGAAGATTATTAATATTCTTACCCAACCATATCATTTTCTCCTCTTGAGACTTTACTTTAATAACAAAAAGCTTGAAATTGCTTCTCATTAAATTCCCTCTCAAAACATTTAATTCTCCACCAATTTGCTTTTCAATATCTTCTTGAACCTTTTTTGTTGCTGTAGCTGTTGTTGCTAAAACAGGTAATCCTTTTGGAAGTAAATTAACTAAACTTATTATTCTTCTAAATGCAGGTCTAAAATCATGACCCCAAACAGATATACAATGTGCTTCATCAACCACAACCATGGATAAATTCAAGTCTTTTGTTGCCTCTATCCATTCTGTATTTTCTTGTCTTTCTGGAGCAATATATAGAATCTTTATTTTGCCAGTTTTAGCCTCTTCAATGATTCTATCATTAAGATTTTTTTCTTGTTCGCTATTAATACATTTAGCATTAATCCCTAATGCGTTTAATTTTCTACATTGATCTCTCATCAAAGCTATTAAAGGCGAAAAAACGATTGTTACCCCTTTAAATAAAACTGCAGGGAATTGAAAACAAAGAGATTTACCATATCCTGTTTTTTCTATAAACAGAACTCTTTCACCATTCAATAAGCTTTCAATCACTTCCCATTGTTCATCATAGAAATGATTTATATTGAATTTCTCTTTTAATATTTTCTCAGCCTCCTGCCTTGTTATCATTATCTATTTCAATTTCTTAAGCTCCTCGTATAGTTCTTCTGATATCTTATCACGGTTGAAGTTTTGGCTTGCGTATTTTAGGCCGTTTTCTCCAAGTTGTTTTGAAAGCTCTGGGTTATTATATAGTATTAGTATTTGTTTTATTAAATCTTCTGTGTTTTCTGGTTCAAAAGCGAGGCCGCAATTACCTTCATCTACAAATAATTCTTTTGCTTCTCCTTCTAATCCTAATATAATTGGCTTCTTTAATGCAAGGTTTTCAAATATTTTAGATGGAATTGCTCCCTTAAATAAATCTAATCTTTTTAAAGGAACAATTGTTGCATTAATATCTGTAATGATTTCTTGCATCTTTGTTTTAGGAACAGCATCGTAAAATTCAAGATTATTTAAATTTAATTCTTCTTTTAGGGTTAGTAATCTTTCTTTCTCTGGACCAGAACCAAGGATGACAAATTTAATATCTGATTTATCTTCTAAGCTTTTTGCAGCATTAAGAATTATATCTAAGCCTTGTGCATGTCCAATTATACCTCCGTAAAACAAAATGAAATCATCATTGGAGTATCCATTTGCTTTTCTCCAAGCATTTGATTGAGATTGTGTTTTATTTACATCATAAAACTTAATATCAACACCATTTTTTAGCCAATAAACATTCTTATTTGGGAATCTTGTTTTGATATTCTTAACTATCCCTTGCGTTTGACCTGTAATTAAGGATGACTTACGATAGCAAAACTCTTCTAATTTTGTTGCCATTGACAACATAGTCTTATTATTTATTATCTCTAATTTCTCCGCGCTCTCAGGCCAAAGATCTGAAACATTAAATATCATCTTAGCTTTCTTTGCTCTTGAAAGCAGGTAGGCAGTGATTCCTAGAAATAGGGGAGGAGATTCAACAAGTAATAT
>JAGNRX010000225.1 GCA_017988355.1 Bacteroidales bacterium
AAAAAAAAAAACCTGTTGGAACTGTTTGGGTGGCTTTTGCAAAAAATAAAAGAGAATGCATTTCTACACAGCATAATTTCTATTCTAGCAGAGATAACTTTATTGACAAAACAACCAATGAGGGATTTTCAAAACTTATACGCTTTATCAAAGAAAAAAATTAATAATATGGAAAAACTAAATGCATCTGAACTTGTTTTAACCCCTGAGGGAAGTCTTTATCATATTCACTTAAAACCTCATCAATTAGCTGATAATATTATATTAGTAGGTGACCCAGCAAGGGTTGAAATGATTTCTAAATACTTTGACGAGATTGATTTCAAGGTAAGCAATAGAGAAATCACGGCTCATACAGGAAAATTTCAAGGAGTGGGTATTACTGCAATTTCAACAGGAATGGGCACAGATAATATTGATATTGTGCTTACTGAACTAGATGCTTGTGCTAATATTAACTTAGAAACAAGAGAGGTAAATGCAAGTCATAGGCAGCTAAACCTAATTCGCTTAGGCACAACAGGAGCTTTGCAAAAGGATATCCCTTGTGGGTCATATATTGCTTCAAAATATGTTGTAGGCTTAGATGGAATGATGTATTTCTATAAGAATAAAGAAGGTGTTTTGGAAGAGGAGCTAACTAATAGCTTTATTTCATTTATGAACTGGGACAAATCACTACCAAGACCCTATGGAGTTATGGCAACCGATAGTCTTTTCTCTAAAATAGCTTATGATATGGTTTCTGGAATAACAGTAACCTCCCCTGGCTTCTATGGTCCTCAGGGTAGAGAAATTAGAGTTCCTCTTGCCTTTCCAAAGATTAATGATATGCTACCTGCCTTCATATATAAGGACTATAAGATTACAAACTACGAAATGGAGACCTCAGCTCTCTATGCCCTAAGTAGGAACCTTGGACACAATTGTTTGACCATTTGCATTGTTATTGCAAATAGGATGAGAGGGGAATTTATAGAAAATTATCATAATGAAATGGATGCACTTATTCATTTAACACTCAAAAGGCTTTGTAAATAAGAATTAATTATTTATTTTTGCTGAGACTTTCTTATAGAACATTATAATTAACCAATACAACATTCATTTATGTTCAAGATTACTTCTCATCCTATCCTCGATATTCCTGAGGAAAACATTATTTTATTTAAGTTTAATGGCATTGAAGTAAAGGCTCAAAAGGGTTTTACCATTGCTGCTGCCCTTCACCAAGCTGGCTTCCCTGTTCACTCTCATTCAATCGAAAATCGCAAACGTTCTTTGGAATGTGGGATTGGCAAATGTGGAGCCTGCGAGATGTTAGTTGACGGAACGGTTAGAAGAATCTGCGTTACAAAGGTTGACGATATTAAAGAAGTGATGGAAATCCCTAAGGACTATTTGCCCAATGAGGACTCCCCTACTCAAAAAGAAAACAAAATTTATAAGACCGATGTTTTAATTGTTGGAGCTGGCCCTGCAGGTCTTGCGGTTAGAGAAGAGTTAAACCGTTTTGGGATAAATAATATTGTGGTTGACTCTAATGATAAGATTGGAGGACAGTTTAATATGCAAACTCACCAATTCTTCTTCTTTGAAAAGGAAAAGAAATTTGGAGGTATGCGAGGCTTCGACATTGCTAACACATTGGCTGGAGCTACAAATGAAGGTATATTTCTAAACTCTTCTGTCTGGGATATACTAAAAGGAAATAGGCTTGGGATAAAGAATACTGTTAGTGGAGAGATTTACTATGTCGATTGCCAGCACTTAGTTATTGCAACAGGTGCCGTTCCTTTTATGCCTGTTTTTAAGAATGATGATTTGCCAGGGGTTTATTCCGCTGCCGTTGTTCAAAAGATGATGAATTCAGAGCTAACCCTCTTAGGGAGAAACATATTAACGGTTGGGGCTGGCAATATTGGATACTTAACTTCCTACCAAGCAGTTCAGGCAGGAGCAAATATTGTGGCAATTCTTGAAGCTATGCCTAATGAAGGAGGTTTCCCTGTTCAAGCAAATAGAGTTAGGCGTTTGGGTATTCCTATCTTGACTTCAACTATGCTATTAGAGGCAATACCTAATGAAGATGGCACAGGAGTTAAGGGAGCTATTATTGCAGATTGCAAGAATTTTGAAGCAATTTCAGGAACGGAAAGAATTATTGAGGGTATTGACCTTATTAATGTTTGCACAGGATTAATTCCTGACAACCAACTACTAATTAAAGGCAATATCCTATTTGGGAAAAACTGCCATGGGGTTGGCGATTCAACAAGGATTGGAGAAGGAACCTCAGCTGTTTTGAGGGGAAAGCAATGTGCTTATGAGATTGCTCAAATGATGAAAATAAGAGTTAATTACGATGAATACTTACAAGTCTCTAAGAGTTATATAGAGTCACAACAACACCCTGTTAGAGTATTAGAAAAACCATATACTCCTAATCAAGAAAGAATGAATAAGCGTGGCTTTGTTCGTTTGGAGTGTCTATATGGTTTTGCTTGCAATCCTTGTCAGTTTGCTTGCCAATTTGGAGCCATAACCAAGAGTTCTACCTCTGTTGTCCCTGAAATTGATTATAAGAAGTGTATTGGTTGTATGGAATGTATCAATCAGTGTCCAGGCTTAGCTATCTTTGGTTATAATACTAAGAAGAAAGAGGTTTACCTCCCTTTTGAATATGAAGCAAGAGAAGGGTTTAAGGTTATATTAGTTGATAATGATGGTCAGAAAGTAGCAGAGGGAAGAAGTCATAAGATAAAAGAAAACGCTAATAAGACATCTGTTCCAAGGATAAAGGTAATTGAGGATGATGAAAACCCAATTGACGACAAGACCTTATTAGAAATCAAAGGTTTTATAATGCCTAATAAGTTCCCAAAACAATTAGAATTTTCTCCTTCCAAAGAAATAG
>JAGNRX010000041.1 GCA_017988355.1 Bacteroidales bacterium
ATAGAATAATGGGCAACTGCCATAAAATGAATGCTAACCTGTTCACAAAAAAACTACTATCTATTTCTGAGATTTCTGAAAGTCTGAAAAATAGTATAAACTTATTTTTTAATAATAATAAGAACGATGACACCAAAGTCATAATTACCATATCCCCAATCAGGCATTGGAAAGATGGATATAGGGAAAATCAGATAAGTAAGTCTATCCTGCATCTTGCAACAGAGGAAATTTGCAAAGAAAATCCAAGAATTGAATACTTCCCTTCCTATGAAATTCTTATGGATGACCTAAGAGATTATAGGTTTTACGCAGACGATATGCTACATCCAAATAATCTGGCAGTAGAATATATTTGGGAGAAATTCCAAGAAGCATATTTCAACTCAGATACAATAAAACTTGCTAAGCGTTTTGAAGATTTGCAAAGGATGAAGGAGCATAGAGTTTTTAATCCTGACACCGATTCACATAAAGCATTTCTTAAGAAAATTGATAGTTTAGAACAAGAACTTAGAGTAGAGAAAAATAAATAATATATAAGGATAATGAATAAAGGATTTGAGATAGAGGTTTGTGTTAGCTCGATTGAAATGGCCACTGAGGCAGAAAAAGGAGGTGCAGATAGGATTGAACTTTGCTCTGCCCTAAGTGAAGGAGGACTAAGCCCTTTCCCATCTTTAATTGAGATGACAAAAACATACCTCAACATTAAAACAATGGTTATGATTCGCCCTCGAGGTGGAGATTTCTGCTATTCCGAAATAGAATTTGAAGCAATGAAAAGAGATATCTTGTTTTGCAAAAAGCAGAGGGTTGAAGGCGTTGTTTTTGGAATACTAAACCCTGATGGGACTGTTGACAAAGAAAGAACAAAAGAACTTGTTGAACTTTCAAAACCACTAAAAACCTGTTTTCATAGGGCAATTGATATGACAAACGATTATATTAAGGCATTTAATGATATTTTGGAATGTGGCTTAGATAGAATTTTGACCTCAGGAAAAGAAAATGTAGCAGTGGAGGGCTTAGATTTAATATCAGAAATTCAAAACCTATCTCAAGGAAGAATAGAAATTATGGTTGGTTCGGGAGTTGGGGCAGAGAATGCAAAAGAAATTTATGAAAAAACAAGAGTCAATCACTTCCATCTAAGTGCAAAAACCACTATAAAAAGTAATATGATTTACCATAATCCTAAGATTTCGATGGGAAAGACAAACCAAGCAGAGGAATATGATATATTATTCACAGATGCAAGTAAAATAAAGGCATTACGAAGAGTCCTAAATTCCTTATAGGCTCTCAAACTTTTCTTTCTTTGTTTCAATCTCGTGACATGGGTATGTCGCACCTTGCGACATGGGTATGTCAGCACTGCTCACATGGGTATGTCACGTGTGCTGACATGGGTATGTGAGCGAGTGCGACATGGGTATGTCACGAGTTCAAATCTTTGATTCAAGAGTACGTTTCTTTATAAAAGTTTTCCCAAATAAAGATTTCTTCCTTTTATTAGTTTTTTGTTCAATATAATTGTTGTAATTTTGCAAGCTGAAATAACGAAGAGTTTCGTGTTAAAAGAATTTTATTCAAACACTTATAAAATCAAAAAAATGGCAAAAGAAAAGAAATTTTTGACTTGCGATGGTAACCAAGCTGCTGCTCATGTTGCATACATGTTCAGCGAAGTTGCGGCTATCTATCCTATCACTCCTTCTTCACCAATGGCTGAGTATGTTGACGAATGGGCAGCAAACGGCAGAGAAAACATCTTTGGTGAACAAGTAAAATTAGTAGAAATGCAATCTGAAGCAGGAGCAGCAGGTGCATTACACGGATCGCTTCAAGCAGGAGCTCTTTCAACTACTTTCACTGCTTCTCAAGGATTATTATTAATGATTCCTAATATGTATAAACTTGCTGGACAACTTCTTCCTGCAGTTTTCCATGTTACAGCACGCACACTTGCATCTCAAGCTCTTTCTATCTTTGGAGATCATTCTGATGTTTACGCTTGTCGTCAAACAGGTTTTGCAATGCTTGCTTCAAACTCTGTTCAAGAGGCAATGGACTTAGCAGGAGTTGCTCACCTTAGTGCAATTAGAGGAAGACTTCCTTTTATGCACTTCTTCGATGGCTTTAGAACATCTCACGAAATACAAAAAATTGAGACTATTGCTACTGAGGATATGGCAGGTCTTCTTGACCAAAAAGCTCTAAGAAACTACAGAGAGAATGCTCTTAACCCAGAACATCCAGTAATTCGTGGTACAGCTCAAAACCCTGACGTTTTCTTCCAAGCAAGAGAGGCTTCAAATCCTTTCTATGATGCAATTCCAGACATTGTTAATGGATATATGCAAGAGGTTGGTAAGATAACTGGTCGTGAGCATAAGCCATTTGAATATTATGGACCAGAGGATGCAGAAAACATTATCGTAGCAATGGGTTCTGTTTGCGACACTATTAAAGAAACAATAGATTACTTAGGTAAAAAAGGCGAAAAAGTAGGGTTGATTTCTGTCCACCTTTACCGTCCTTTCTCTCCTAAGTATTTCTTCAATATATACCCTACATCTACCAAGAAAATTTGCGTTTTAGACCGCACAAAAGAACCAGGTGCTAATGGAGATCCATTATACCTTGACGTTGTTGAACTTTTCAACAACAAAGAAGTTCGTCCAATGATTATTGGTGGCAGATATGGTTTATCTTCAAAAGATACTACTCCAGCACAAGTTATTTCTATAATTGAAAACTTAAAATCAAAAACTCCAAAGAACCAATTCACTGTTGGTATTGTTGATGATGTTACCTTCCATTCACTTCCTGTTCTTCCTGAAATCTCATTAGATACTGAAGGAACATTTGAAGCTAAGTTCTATGGTTTAGGTGCTGATGGTACTGTTGGAGCTAACAAAAACTCAATTAAGATTATTGGTGATAACACTGATAAATATTGTCAAGCATACTTTGCTTATGATAGTAAGAAATCAGGTGGTTTCACTTGTTCTCACCTTCGTTTTGGTAATCACCCAATACGCTCTCCATACTTGGTAACAACTCCTGACTTTGTTGCTTGCCACGTATTTCCTTATTTAAGTATGTATGAAATATTAAAGGGAATTAAGCCTAATGGTACCTTCCTTTTAAATTCAATATATGATGCTGATGAGACTGTAAAGAATCTTCCATCAAAAATTAGAAAAATACTAGCTGAAAAGAATATCAATTTCTATATCATTGACGCAACTAAGATTGCAGAAGAAATTGGTTTAGGAAACAGAACAAACACTATTCTTCAATCTGCATTCTTCAAAATTGCAAACGTAATTCCTTACGAATTGGCAGTTAGTCAAATGAAGAAAGCTATTGACCATTCTTATGGTAACAAGGGAGAAGAAATAGTTAATATGAACTATGCTGCTGTTGACCGTGGATCAGATATTATTAAGGTAGAGGTTAAGAAAGAATGGGCTAATGAAAAAAGTGCTTCTGAACATGATGTAGATAGCAACCGTCCAGAATTTATCAGAAATGTTGTTGATGTTATCAATGCTCAAGAAGGAGATACTCTTCCTGTGTCTGCATTTACTGGTGTTGAAAACGGAACATTCCCTACAGGAACTTCTCAGTATGAAAAAAGAGGTATTGCTTCTCATATCCCAGAATGGTTATCTGAAAATTGTATTCAATGTAACCAATGTTCTTATGTTTGTCCTCACGCAGCAATCCGTCCTTTCCTTATTAATGAAGACGAGTTAGCAAAACTACCAAAAGATACTAAGACATTAAAAGCAACTGGTAAAGAATTTGATGGACTTCAATTCCGTATCCAAGTAAGTGCTCTTGACTGTACTGGTTGTGGTAACTGTGTTGATGTATGTCCTGCTAAAACAAAAGCTTTAGTTCTTCAACCACTTGCTTCACAAATTACAGAAGCTAAACGTTGGGATTTAATTAAGAAAGAAGTTTCTAATAAAGCAAACTTAGTTGATATAACTAAAAACGTTAAGAATTCTCAATTTGCTCAACCATTATTTGAGTTCTCAGGAGCTTGTGCTGGTTGTGGAGAAACTCCATACATTAAACTAATCACTCAATTATTTGGTGACAGAATGATGGTTGCAAATGCAACAGGATGTTCTTCAATCTATGGTGGTTCATGCCCATCAATGCCTTATACTAAGAATGAATTGGGTAAAGGTCCAGCTTGGGCTAACTCATTATTTGAAGATAATGCAGAGTTTGGTTTAGGTATGTACACTGCAACTAAGAAAATGAGAGATAGAGTTGAAACCCTAATGGTTGAAGGCTTATCTTGCACTGATTGCACTGCTGATCAAAAACTATTATTCCAATTATGGATTGATAACCGTGAAAATGCTGAAATTACTCAACAAGTTTACGATAGATTAGTTCCTACATTGGAAGGTTGCGGATGTGATGTTTGCAAAGGACTTTACGAAAACCGTCAATTCATCGTTCAAAAATCACAATGGATATTTGGTGGAGACGGTTGGGCTTATGATATTGGCTACGGTGGACTTGACCACGTTATGGCTTCTGGCGAAAACGTGAACATCTTAGTTATGGATACTGAAGTTTATTCAAACACAGGTGGACAAGCATCAAAAGCTACTCCAGTTGGAGCAATTGCAAAATTTGCTGCAGCAGGAAAACGTATCCGTAAGAAAGACCTTGGAATGATTGCAACAACTTATGGTTATGTTTATGTAGCTCAAGTTGCAATTGGATCAAACCAAGCACAATTCTTAAAGGTTGTTAAAGAAGCTGAGGCTTATAACGGACCTTCTCTAATCATTGCTTATTCTCCATGTATTAACCATGGTTTGAAACGAGGAATGGGTAAGACACAAGAAGAAGGAAAACGTGCAGTTGAATGCGGATACTGGCACTTATGGAGATATAATCCAGAATTAGCAGATAAGGGAGAAAATCCTTTCGTTCTTGATTCTAAAGAACCAGAATGGGATAAGTTCCAATCATTTATTGATGGTGAAGTTCGTTATAGCTCATTAAAGAAAGCATTCCCTGAGGAAGCAGATGAGTTATTCCGTTTATCTCAAGAAAATGCTCTTTGGCGTTATAATTCTTACAAGAGATTAGCTTCTCAAGATTGGAATAAATAATCCAAAACTTAAAAACACTTTTAAGCTGCTCCAATAAAATGGGGCAGCTTTTTTTGTTTATAAATTATTATTATTATCTTTGCGAAATAATTCTAGATTTAATCACTAAAAACAAATATTATGAAAATTTTAGACGAGTTTAAGTCCTTTGCAATTAAAGGTAATGCCATTGATATGGCTGTTGGTATAATCATTGGTGGAGCTTTCGGAAAGATTATCACATCTATTGTTAGTGATATCATTATGCCTCCTATTGGATTATTAGTTGGAGGAGTTAATTTCACTGATTTAAAGTTTCTACTAAAAGATGCAGTTGGAGATGTTCCTGCTGTTACAATAAACTATGGTAATTTTATTCAAGTAGCATTTGACTTCATAATCATTGCTTTCTCTATCTTTATGGTAATTAAACTACTTAATGCTGCAAAGAAAAAAGAAGAAAAGAAAGAAGAGGTCAAAGCAGTTGCTCCTGCTGAACCAACAAAAGAAGAGTTATTATTGACAGAAATTAGAGACCTATTGAAAAATAAATAAAAAGGTTTCTCGTTCTATTATAGAATAATCTATTATGAAACTAAATAACAAGAGGGTCTAATTTCTTAGATTCTCTTGTTTTATTTATAAACTAATTTTGAAACTATATATTAATATGAAACTAAAACTCCTTACTCTTATCCTGTTTTTCACATCTTCCTTATTTCTTAATGCTCAAGAGAATAATAATAAACCAAAACTGATTGGCGGAATGTATGTTCACTCAGGCTACTTAAGTAATATTAATGACTTCTCTTATGGACTTGGAGGCAAGATTTCTTTTAAACTTAATAATAATTTTAGGATAGGTGCTGAGGGTTATGGAAGTAGTTCTGAGTATAAGAATGATGGGAGTTTCTATTCAATTGGATGGGGAGGAGTTTTGGGTGAGTTTATATTATATGATACAGAAAAATCTAATTTTCTTATTGGTCTTACTTTTGGAGGAGCAGTTAACAAGCAAATGGAAATGATTAAACCAAATAACGAAACAGCTATCTATGATATGGTTTCTTGGAAAAAAGAAAGCACATTAGTTTTATCTCCTTTCCTTTCTTTTGAATATTCAGTTTCTAAAAAGGCAAATTTAAGTCTAAAGGTTGATTATCTAATATCTCCAACAAATGAAATCTTCAATTCTGGACTAAGAGTTTATGTTGGATGTTTATTTAATATGATAGGTTAGTTTTTAGGGCTTTATGAATCAAAGATCTAATTTTTTCTTTCTTTGATCTAATTTCTTGAATCTTTGATCTAATTTCCTCTTTCTTTGAAACAAAAAAAGGACTCTATAAATAAATATATAGGTCCTTTTTCTTTTGTACACCAGGCCGGAATCGAACCGGCACGAGAATTACCTCACTAGATTTTGAGTCTAGCGCGTCTACCAATTCCGCCACTAGTGCATCTCTTTCTTCTTTCAAATTGGTTTGCAAAGGTAGTAATATTTTCTTTTTACACAAATAAACAACGATTTTTTTTTCTATTCGAATATTCTTCACTAACTTTGCACACTCAAAACAGAAATTATTTAAGCATAAATCATGCAACAGAACACTTCACAAGACCTTGTTACGATTTATTCGGGCAGGGCAACTAAGTACTTAGCAACAGAAATTGCAAATCTATACGGTAAACCTCTTGGAAACTCACAGGTTCTTCAATATGCTGATGGAGAATTTCAACCATCTTTTGAAGAAAACATTAGAGGTAGGGACGTATTTATTATTCAATCTACATTCTCTCCTTCAGATAACTTAATGGAACTATTAATGTATGTTGATGCCGCAAAACGTGCCTCAGCTAAAAGAATTATTGCTGTTATTCCATACTTTGGTTTTGCTCGTCAAGACCGAAAGGATAAACCAAGGGTTCCAATTACTGCAAAACTTATTGCTGACCTTCTAACCTCTGTTGGAGTTACTCGAGTTATTACAATTGACCTTCACGCTGACCAAATACAAGGTTTCTTCAATGTTCCTGTTGACCACCTTTACGCTTCTTCAATATTCATACCTTATTTACGAGGACTTGCATGCGAAAGCTTTAATTTAGATGATGTTTTATTTGCTTCTCCTGATGTTGGAGGAACAAAGAGAGCAAGTGAATATGCAAAGAAATTGAATTGTGGCTTTGTTATGTGTTATAAACAAAGGAACAAACCAAACGAAATTGGTACAATGCAATTAATTGGAGATGTTAAGGGAAAGCATGTTATTTTGGTTGACGATATCGTTGACACTGGAAACACTCTCTGCAAGGCAGCACAAGTTATTATGGAAAAAGGAGCTAAATCTGTTAGAGCAATGATAACTCATGCTGTTTTAAGCGGAACTGCTGTTGAGAAAATTGAAAACTCGTCAATGGAAGAGCTTATTGTAACCGATACAATTCCTCTAAAACAAATATCCGCTAAAATCAGATCCTTATCAGTTGCTCCTATTTTTGCAGAAGCAATTCGTAGGGTTGAATTTAACGAATCCATTGCTGACTTCTACGAAATGGCTATCAGCAAAAAAGGAGTTACTATTAAATTTTAATATATAAACCCTATAATTAAGTAGGGAATTAATCAATAAATAAAAATAAAAAAAGATGAAAACAGTATCAATGAGCGGTTCTCTTCGCGAGAACGTAGGGAAAAAAGATGCAAAATCACTTCGTCGTCAGGGGAGAGTACCTTGTGTTGTTTACGGAGGAGAAGAACAAGTAAGATTTTCTGTTCTTGAAACAGAATTTAAACCATTACTATTCTCTGCTGACACACATTTTGTTGAATTAGACATTGACGGTAATAAAACGAGAGTTATCCTTCAAGAAATTCAATACCACCCAGTATCTGATGAAGTAATTCACGCGGATTTCTTACGCCTTTCTGATGATAAGGCAATTATAACTTCTATTCCTGTTAAGACAGTTGGAGTTTCTCCTGGTGTACTTCAAGGAGGAAAACTAATAACTAAGATTCGTAAAATGAAATTGAAAGGTCTTCCTAATAACCTTCCTCAATATGTTGAAGTTGATATTTCTAAACTTGATGCTGGTCAAGCGGTTAGAGTTGAAGAAATTGAAGTTGCAAATGTAGAGAAATTGGATGTTAAGACTTCTATCGTTGTCTTAGTTCAAGCAACTCGTGCAAAGAAATAAGATAATACATCTATAAAATATTAAACAGCGATCAATAATATGCTCGCTGTTTTTTTATTGGCTAAATATCAATTCAAACAAAAAAACTACCTTTGTAGGTTAGAATAATTTCAAGAAAAGAATATGAAATACTTAATTATAGGATTAGGGAATATTGGAGCAGAGTACTCAGAAACACGTCATAATGTTGGATTTATGGCATTGGATTATTTTGCAAAAGGGATTGAAGATTGTAAGTTTAGTTTGGAACGTCACGCCTATATAGCTCAAGTTAGGCATAAAGGCAGAACAATAATATTAGCTAAACCAACAACCTATATGAATTTAAGTGGTAAGGCAGTTAAATATTGGATGGATAAAGAGAAGGTACCTATTGAAAACGTACTTATAATCGTTGATGATATTGCATTAGCTCTTGGAACAATAAGACTTAGGATGGGAGGAAGTGCTGGAGGACACAATGGATTAGAAGATATAATAGCAGTATTAGGGAGCAATAAATTCAATAGACTAAGATTTGGAATAGGCGATAGCTTTTCAAAAGGCAAGCAGATAGACTATGTTTTAGGGAAGTTTTCAGAAGCAGATAAGGCAACAGTTAATCTAAAATGCGATATGATTAATGAAATAATACTATCCTTTTCAACAATTGGTATGGACAGAACAATGAA
>JAGNRX010000226.1 GCA_017988355.1 Bacteroidales bacterium
AAACAGAAATATAGTATATATAGGTTTTGGGATAATTATATATATAATCTTTACTTTCTTTCAAGTTCGTTTAATAGTAAGGCATTTCAAAAATAGAAAGAAGCCCAAAGGGTGAAAAAGATAAAACAACTAGAACCTATAGCCGAGTGTTAATCCAACGGTATAGTTGTATTTTGAATAATTTCCGTTTATCATCTTGTTATTATAGACATTTGCCAATCCTAAGTCATAGTTAGCTGAAAGGAATACTAGTTTATTAACATCTATCCCAATTCCAAAACGTAGTCCATAATCAAATCTATTATTGTTTCCTAAATATAGATTTTCTTCATCATCAGTATCTTTGAAATAACTAATAGATACATTTCTGTCAAGCGTAGGCTGTCCTTCTATTGTAAATCTTGATTGTGATTTGCCAGCAATACCTAAAGCTACAAAGCCTCCTAATTCTAAATTAATATTTATATCTTTTGTTGAATTAAAGCTATATCCAAAAACAATTGGTAGTTGAAAGTACATTGGATTGATATCGTTGTATATTTTAACACCCAATGCTCTTGCTTCATTATGAGCTCCTTTTCTAATTAATATCAAATCTCCTTTAATATAAACATTATCTGAGAAGTAGTAATCGGCAAAGCCTCCAACTTGAAAACCAAGTTTAGAACCTAAATATAGTTGATCAGGGTTTTCTCTTATGCCAGAAATATTACCTCCAAATAGGATACCGTATCCAAATTTTTCAGCACTTGAACTTTGAGCATTTGAAGAGAATGCTATACCTATTATTAAGAATGAAACTAAAATAAATCTTTTCATAGTCTTTTTTGTTTTTGTTAGTAATAAACGAAACTTATCTTTGCAAATATATAACTATTTTCTTAGAAAAACAGTTTTTTGGAATTATTAAAGGAAAGAAAATAAGTGGTATTACTTTAGCTTAAACCTCATTGAAAGTCCAAATGTTGGACTTGAATAAATTGAAGGAAGGCAATAGGGTGTAAGGTTTAGAGATAGGTTAGGGGATATGTCGTAGTCGAAAAGATGACCATAGACCATTGCATCAACTATATTAAATATATAAACTAATGCTCCTCCCATTATGCTTAGTTCAAAGTTCTTCTGATAGGCATAGTAAAGGTTGTAGATGCTTTGGTCTGGATAATTAGCGTAATCAGGATTTCTCCCTTCCTCAATGCCATTTGCTCTTAATTTATATTCCTTTTTGAACTTTTGTGCTCCCTTATAGTTTGTCACTGCAAAATACATAACAACTCCTTCTGCCCCATAGATAATTGGAACCTTCCAAGCTTGTTTATTATATATTTGACCTAAGCCTGGCAATAGGGAATAGAGTGTTGCTTTGGTTGGAGAGTGTTTTGTTTTTGATATATTATCAGTCTTTGCCTTTTCTGTTTTTGGAACTACTGTGTTTTCACTAAGTCTTGACTTAATGATTGAGTCAAGTTGAGCTTTGGAATGTTTTTGGAGGTTTTCTGTTTGAGATGTGTCTTTAAGGGGTTGAATTTCTATACTATCATTTGTAATCTGTCCCTGAACACAAAGGCTCAAGAATAGAAAAAAGAATGATAATAGAATTTCTTTAAGGGTCATTTCTTAGTTTCCTTCTATAATAGACATTATTCTTTCAAAGTCTTTATCGTTTGAAAACTCAATAGTTATTGCTCCTTTTCCTCTTTGAGAACGTTTGATTTCTATTTTAGTAGATAGCTTAGTTGATAAGTTATTTTGAAATTCACTATGAGTTATAGGTAGGGGTTTATTTGTCTTTGATGACTTGGTTTTACTTGCTTTTGGAGTTTTTAGCTCTGAAACCATTTCCTCAACCTGACGAACAGAAAGCTCTCTATCAATTATCTGATTCATAATCCCTAACTGCTCTTGCTCTGATTCAAGGTTAATTAAGGCTCTTGCATGTCCCATTGAAATCTTATCTTCTTGAATTGCTATCTGTATTGCAGCAGGAAGTTTTAATAGTCTTAGGTAATTGGTTATTGAAGAACGACTTTTGCCTATCTTCTCACTCATTTTCTCTTGAGTTAGGCTAAAACTTTCAATTAGGGCTTGGAGAGAAAGTGCTATTTCAATTGCATTTAGGTTTTCCCTTTGTATGTTTTCAACCAATGCCATCTCCATCATCTCGTTCTTTGTTGCAACTCTAATATATGCAGGTATTTCTATTAGTCCTGCTTTCTTAGATGCTCTTAGCCTACGCTCTCCTGCAATAAGAATATATGTATCATTTGCTCCCTTAGTTACTGTTATAGGAACAATAACTCCTTGTTCTATTATCGATTGAGATAGTTCCTCTATTGTTTTGTCGTCAAATTCTTTTCTTGGCTGATGAGGATTTGCTGAAATTTTTGAAATAGGAATTAAAGCAATTGATGCAGTAATTGAATTATCATAATCAACTTCTGGATTTTCTGTTTCCATGCTTTGCAGTAATGCCCCCAATCCTCTTCCTAATGCTTGTTTTTTTGCTGCCATAACTATGATATCTTGATAATAGTATTTATTGATTTTTAGGTTTATTTTTATTTACAACTTCCTTTGCAAGGCTGATGTAGTTAGCACTTCCTGTGCAAGAGGCATCATACATAATTGCACTTTGTCCATAACTTGGAGCCTCAGCAAGCTTTGTATTATTGTAAATTAGGGTGTCGAAAACCATTTGTTCAAAGTGATTCCTAACATCTTCAACAACTTGACGTGCAAGTCTTAGTCTTGAATCAAACATTGTTAGAACAATTCCTTCTATCTCAAGTTCTGTGTTTAGTCTTGTCTGAACAATACGTATTGTGTTTAGAAGTTTTCCCAAGCCCTCAAGAGCAAAATACTGACATTGAACAGGTATTAGAACAGAGTCTGCTGCTGTTAATGCG
>JAGNRX010000227.1 GCA_017988355.1 Bacteroidales bacterium
TATCTTTATATTTTTCTTGAAGCTCTCCATTTCTTGTCAAAACTTCGTCTTTGTAGTTTGCATCTATGCCTGAAATGAAGTCGATATTGCCTTTAACAAATTCTAAGAAGACTGACTGTTTGTCTATTATAAAGCTGATATTGACTGCATCAAGATAGGGTAGGCGAATACCTTTATCGTCTTTTTCAAAGTAATCTTCATTCTTTAATAAGACGAGTTTAACTCCTTCTTTCCACATCTTGAAATAGAATGGTCCTGTTCCTACTGGGTTTTTCCTGAAGTCTTCTCCGTATTTTTCAACTATCTCTCTTGGTACAACTGAGGCGTAGGGCATTGTTAGTAAGCCAAGGAAGGGGGAGAAGGCTTGCTTGAGAATGATTTGAAAGGTTGTGTCGTTTGGAGCTAAGAAAGAATAGGTTTTCCTTTTATCTGATGAGGTTTTAACGATGTTGAATATCCATGAGCCTGGGGATGCGAGTTTTTCATCAATAATTCTATTAAATGAATAAACAAAGTCGGATGATATTACTTTCCTTTTCTTCCCTTTAAATATAGGGTGGGAGTGGAAATAGACGTCATCTCTTAGAGTGAAAGTATATATTAGTCCGTCTTCTGATACTTCCCATGATTTTGCAATTGAGGGCTTAACTTCCAAGAGGGAATCGAGCTCAACTAAACCATTAAAGATTTGTAGGTTTGCCCATATCATTGCTTGATCTTTTGCAAAGGCTGGGTCGAGTGAAGATATGTTTGCACTTTCGTTATAGAAGAAAATTTGCTTATCATCTATATTCTCATATTTTGAACAAGATGAGATAAGGATTGAGACTAATAATATACTCAGAAGGCAAGATTGACCTTTGATTGTAGTAAAAAGACTATTAGATATTAGCGATTTACCCATAGTTGCTGACTATAATTTTATGTCGTCGAAGTTCTTTCCAAATACTCCTTGGGTCTTACCAATGGATATGAAGGCGGTAGGGTCTATTTGCTTAATTACTCGCATTATATCAACCTTTTCGGCTTTCCTTGCAATAACTATCAGTACATTTTGGTCTTGTTTTGAATACCACCCCTCACCATGTAGTAATGTAACTCCGCGTTTAACGTCATTTCCAATTGCATCAGCTATCGCCCTATTCTCTTTTGAGAAGACTAAGATTTGATAGGATTGTTTGTTTCCTTCAATAACAAGGTCAATGGAGTAAGTGAAAACTGCCATTACAATGAAACCGTATATTACGCTTTCGATTGAGTTTGCTGGAATAATGATTGAGGATACTATAATTATGGCATCAATTACAAAGATAACAGAGCCAGGACTTACATTATGATACTTAGTGTACATTAGTGCAATTACATCACTCCCTCCTGAGTTTCCTCCACTAGAAAAGCATAATCCAATTCCAACTCCTGAGATTGCACCACCGATAATTGCACTCATAAATGGGTCAAACTTAGTAAGGTCGAAGTATTGTTGGATATCAATGCCTTGTTGCAGGAAAAGAAATGAAAGAGATGCAATAAGGCTGCCTATGATTGTATTAAGCCCGAATTTTCCGCCTAATACTTTAAAGCCAATTAGGAGGAGGATTATATTGATTGCAAAATTGGATATACCAACAGGGAAACCTGTCATTATATATATGATGGATGCTATACCAACAACTCCACCACCAACAATGCTCTTAGGAATTAGGAAGACTGACCAAGCAAAAGCATACATAAATATGCCAAGTGCTATCATAAAGTACTGCCAGATCAGTTTGCCTGTTGAAGTCTTTCTTATCTTTTGAATTGTTTTCACCATGAACTTTACTTGTCTTAATTCTATTTTATGTTTTTAATAATTAGTTTTTCAGAACTTATAATTGTTTTGGTGAATAGTTTGTTTCTATGACCTAAGAGTTTCAAAGTTCTTTCCAAATACTCCTTGAACTTTATCAACTGAGATGAAAGCTTCGGGGTCGATTTCTTTAATTAATCGCATTATTTCAACCTTGTCTTGTTTTCTTGCAATAACCATAACAACCTTTTGAGTTTTTTTGGTGTACCAGCCTTGTGCATCAATTATTGTAACTCCACGTTTAAGCCCAATCCCAATGCCATCAGCAATTTCTTCTGCTTTGTTTGAGAATATCATAATCTGATAAGATTGTTTGTTTCCCTCAATGGTTAGGTCTAAAACGTATGTAAAGACAAACATCACAACATATCCATAAACAATATTTGTTATTGTCATTCCAGGAAGGATGAAAGCAGAAAGGATAATGAAAATATCTATATAGAGAATAACTGTTCCTGCACTAATGTTCCTATATTTAGTTATTATGAGTGCAATTATGTCTGTCCCGCCTGAGTTTCCTCCATAGTTAAATGTTGTTCCAATTCCAACTCCTGAAATTCCAGCACCAATAATAGCACACATGAAAGGTTCGAAGGTTTCTGGCTTAATAATTTGTTCAATATTAATTACTTGTTGCCAAAGGATGAAGGATAGGGATGCAATTACTATTCCAATAACGGTGTTTATTCCGAATTTTCCTCCAAGGGTTTTGATCCCAATAAGTAGTAAGACGATATTGATTAATAAATTTGAAATACCCACAGGGATTCCTGTTCCAAGAAAGATGATAGATGCAATACCTGCAACTCCACCACCAATTATTTTTTGCGGAATAAGGAATGCTGACCACGCAAAGGTGTACATTAATACTCCTAATGTAATCATTGAGTACTGCAATATAGCTTTGCCCGTTGAGGTCTTTCTAATCCTCTGCATTGGTTTGTTTTGAGTCATATAGAATCAAATATTATTTTGAAAAGAATTGATTAAGTGTGGTCATAATGTTTTCTCCCCTAAGGTTGCGAGCTACAATATTACCTTGATTGTCAAC
>JAGNRX010000228.1 GCA_017988355.1 Bacteroidales bacterium
AGAACTCAATATTGGGAATATGACCTTATTGTTGTTGCGCCGCATGCAGTCTTTAATATTGAAAATAAAGACTGGAAAGGCCGCATAGAAGGTGATGATAATTACTGGTACTTAAACGACCGTCAGATGGCTAACCCGTTAAAAACTGGTCGTCAAAAAACAGCCATATTAGCTTCTAAATTAAAAGAAGAAAATCATAGTTGGGGTCAAGCATGGATACAAAATTTAGTTTCTCTTTCTTATCAGAATTCCTATCAGCCTATTATTTCTCGTGAGGCACAAAAGTTAACTTTTGAGTTGAATACTCGATTGCTTGAATTTATTACTGACCCATATAGTGTTGGTAAAGTTAAAGATGATATCATTTCTATTCAAACAGCTATTGTTGATTTTTTAATTGGTAACCAAAGTAAAAAATCACCTAATGAAAAACGCGAAGTTGAAGGTTATGAGATTGTTGAAATATTGCATCAAGAACCCAATTTTGTAGAATATTTAGTTAAGCCAAAAGGAGTTAATTCTAATGTTAGAAGGCGTGTTAAAGAATATTCGCTTAAATCTGTTGGTTTGTCCAAAGAAGAGTTACAGAAACAAGAAGAGCGTATAAAAAATCAATATAATGCTTTGAGTAAAATTAAAGCAAAACCTTTTATTCTAAATGTTGAATTTAGGAATGATGATGTTAACCATTTGTTTTATGAAATTACAGATTTTCTTGAAGAAAATTCGCTACGTTCTGAAGCAAGACATAAAACTTTTACTTTTCCAGAAAAGATAAATATCATCCGAAATGTTTTGGTTGCTTTGAAAGAAGCCCACAAGGAAAATATTTTTCACAGAGATATTAATCCAGATAATATTTATTTGAGTAGTGGCTATGCCTATTTAGGAAATTTTGGTAAATCTTATTTTGTAGATCATAGTGATGAAGGTTATACTGTAATGCCTACTATCAATATCAATAATGCAACGGCTTATCATCCGCTAGAACTGACCGTTGGTGATGCTAATCAAGCTTCTGATATTTACTCTTTAGGTGTTTTAATTTATTGGCTTTTTACTGATGTAGAGCCATTTAAAACACCCTATGAACTTGATAAATTAGGAGGCAAATTGCCTACGGATAAATTGCCTACAAAACTGAATACTAATCTTCCAAAATGGTTGGATGAGGTTTGTTTGAAAACAATACTTACCGACGATACTACTCGAATTGAAAGTGTAGATGCTTTGGAAGAATTTATTCTTCAATCTTTAGAAAGTACTTCTACTGAACATCCAAAACCAGTGCCTGCACTTCCAGTTCCTTCAACAAATGATTTTGCTGAATTAAAAGAAGGAGATTCTATTGGAGCGTATACTATTTACGAAATCTTGGGTAAAGGTGGATACTCTAAAGTTTTTAAAGTAAAACATAACATTCAAGATGCTTATTACACGCTAAAATTATTCAACGAAAGTGTTACTTTTTCTTCGGTTAAAGACGAATATGAAGCTCTGAAAGATTTGAAACATAATAACATTGTAAAGTTTGTTTGGAATGACTTAACAGCATCGGGACAATTTTTTACTGTTATGGAGTATTTAGATGGTGAAAGTTTAAGTAATTATACACGCACTGATGCTCGATTGCCTATAAATACTGTTTATCAGGTTGGTAAAGATATATTGTCGGCTCTGGTAGATATGCAATCTAAAAAAAGCCCATTGATGCATCGTGATATAAAACCTCACAATATCATCTGGGATAATGGTTCTCGATTTGTATTAATTGATTTTAATGTAGCCTCAGCCAACTCTGAAAACAAAGATTTTGTTGGAACCAATCCTTATTTAGCACCAGATTTAATTTCTGAAAATTATAGAGTTAATTGGGATTTGTCTGCCGATACATTTGCTTTAGGTGTTACTTTATATGAATTGATATGTAAACAATATCCATGGCATCCAAGTAAAATGCCTTTCTCTCACAAGGCTCCTAATAACCCGAAAGATATTGAACCTAGAATATCAACAGAATTTGCCGCCTTTTTGCTTAAAGCTATTGGCACAAATAAAGAGGAAAGATTTGTTACTGCTAAACAAATGTATGATGCGTTACTTTTATTAGAGGACCGATTGCTTGATATTACTCCTAGTGATGATGATGGCGTTAGTGTTCGTAATAAATTATATCATACTCAATTGATAATTCATCAAGGTAGTTCATTCAATTTAAAATTGTATGATAAAATGAATGCTTATGTTGATTTGCATGAAGCTATTGAAAATGCCCTTTTGCGTTTTAAAGGAAAGCTTGAGAGTTATAAAAATACTATTGATTTAGGAAGCCCAATTAAATTACTGTTGAAAGTTGGAGATGAAACAATCATTAGTGATGTTTTTTGGAAAGGTGGAGCAAAGTCTTTTACAACAGGTAATATAGACCGAGTTTATGATAGTATTAAACAGCTTTTTGACACACATAAAGATAAAATTAAGGCATTTAAAATAAGTGTTGAAGGAGCTAATATAGTCGATTATTTGAATTCATTGTATAGTCAATCCCGATATGGAAATGCTGGTACTAGAGTTAATTTTAATACCAGTCAATTTGATGAGCTAACTTATACTCCAACAAAGTTGGATAAAAGTTTAATTCCGGCTATAGTTGATGGACAATATAAATTACTAATTATAACAGGTAATGCTGGTGATGGGAAGACTGCTTTTATTAAAAAGATTGAAAATGATTCTAATGTAAAAGAAGTTATCCAACATTCACATCGTAATGGAGCAAGATTCAAAATAAATGGAAATCCATTTGAGAGTAATTATGATGGTTCACAAGATGAAGAAAATAATATCAATAACGACGTTCTAGATACCTTTTTCTCTCCTTTTGAAGGAT
>JAGNRX010000229.1 GCA_017988355.1 Bacteroidales bacterium
CCACGAAGACTGGGATAAGATGAAGGTTTGGGATTTGAAGATGAAGAATACCGAAAACATATTCAGAGCTTATTCAATGGCTAACCACCCTGCCGAAGGTGATATAGTAATGCTAAATATTAGAATAGCAACACCACCATTTGACAGGAAAATAGGAGGCTTTAAGAAAGTTAATCCAGGAATATGTTCTTCGTATATTTGGTCACTAAAACCAGGAGACAAAGTAACAATATCAGGTCCTTACGGAGAGTTCTTTATACAAGAAACTAATAGAGAAATGATGTTTATTGGGGGAGGAGCAGGAATGGCACCAATGCGTTCACATATCTTCGACCAATTCCTAACACAAGACACACATCGAAAAGCTACTTTCTGGTATGGAGGACGTTCTCTAAGAGAACTCTTCTACTGCGACCACTTTGAAGCAATTGAGAAAGAGCATGAAAACTTTAAGTTCCATGTTGCCCTAAGTGAGCCAAAGCCAGAAGATAATTGGGAAGGATACGTAGGATTTATACATCAAGTAATCTATGATAACTACCTAAAAGACCACCCAGAACCAGAGGAAATTGAATACTACCTTTGTGGACCAAAACTAATGACAGATGCAGTTGTTGCAATGTTAGATAAACTTGGAGTACCACCAGATAATATAAGATTTGATGACTTTGGAAACTAATAAACTATTAGCCTCAAGAAAGCATTAGACCAATGATAATAGGGGAGAAAATAAAGAATATAGATTTCAATAAAACACAAATTGGAGAAGAATACGAAGACTGTATCTTCTCCAATTGTGATTTTTCAGGTATGGTATTAAACAATACAAACTTTGAAGACTGCATTTTCGATTCATGCAATTTAAGCCTAACAAAGATAGAGACCTCCCTTCGAGATGTACATTTTAAGGAATGCAAGATGACAGGAACTAATTTCACAAAACTTAAAAGCTTCTCATCCCTTAGTTTCGAGAAATGCAATTTAGAATATGCCACATTTATGAGGGCAAAACTAAGAAACACCAAATTCACCGATACAACCCTAATAGAAGTAGACTTTTCTGAAACCGACCTAACAATGTCATTACTTAAAAACTGCGACCTAAGCCGAGCCCTATTCTCCAATACCAACTTAGAGAAAGCCGACCTAAGCACATCCTATAATTTCGTAATTGATCCCAATAACAATAAGATAAAGAAAGCTATCTTTTCCAAAGAAGGATTAATAGGCCTAGTACTATCATTTGGAATAAGAATATTAGATTAAGAAACCTCTTAGAATTAAAACGCCCTTTTATTTCTGAATAATTAGCTTTACTGACTTTCCAGCTTGTCCGTTTTTGGAAAAACGTATAAAATACAGACCATTATTTAAGTTTGATACATTTACATTATCTTGCCTTTCTAAAAAGGTTTGTTTATGTACTATATCCCCTTTGATATCATAAATATATAGATGATCAAAATCGGAATTTATCTTATAAGAAAACTCCCCTTTAGATGGATTTGGATAAATCTCAGCAATATCTTCAATACTAATATCTTTTATCAATAATACCGAGTCAAGAGTTTCAAAACTAACAATAGTTGTATCTCCCCATTGATCTAAAGAGTTTTTACCTATTGCAATTCCATAAAACTCTGTAGCTGATTCTAAATCTAGCCATACCCAATCGTCAGTTTGATACTGTGGGTAAAGAGCATTTGCTTCCAATAATAATCCTATAGTAGAATCAATTCCAATACTGTCAGCGAATGATTTACTAATTATTCCATCATAATAAACCGCAGTATTATTGTCAGGAGTGCAGGTCATCCTTATTGAAGTAGATGTTATTTCACTTATATTTATTGAGATTGTAGACATACCACTTGAGCCAAGAGAAAGAGTTGTAGCAGTTGTTTGAAATAAGACAGAGTCGGAAGCTCCAATTGCTAATGCATAAATATCATATTCTGTATTAGGAGCCATATCGGTCCATGTGTAATTTGAATCTGTCGTATAAGTAATGCCCCAACTTGCAACAAGAGCCTCAATAGGAACTCCAAACATTGCAGCAAATCCTTGCATATCTGATTCATTACCAATTAAGATTGAGTATTTTTGACAATCATTGTTTTTTGCGAAACTTGCAGTAACTTCAAATTGTGTTGTATTGTTAATTGTTATTGCAACGCTTGGATTTTGTGCTTTTAATCCAAAACTAAGAATTAAAGTTATGATAATAAGTGATAGTTTTTTCATATTTTTTTGTTTATATTTTTTCATATTTTGTTTCCCTCCTTAGAGTAAAGACTAATTATTAGGAGGTTTTTACAATTAAATTTGTCCTCAGAATGTCTTGCAATATTATAACATTTTTTTCATATAAACATTTAGAAATATGATTATTCTTATTTCCAATCAACCAACTAACGCCAAAAAACACAGCCAAAACCCCACCAAAATAAAACGCTATAATAATTTACTAAAACGCCGTTTTAAAAAAATTAAACGGCGTTTCAAGAAATTAAAACGGCGTTTCCTAAAGACCCCTTCTTTTCAAATTTATGTCCCACCTTTTTAAATTTATGTCCCACCTTTTTTTATAAATGTCCCCTCTTTTTTTCATCGCACACTATTTATATTTTCGCACGAAAGATAGATGGTTTTGCCCCCTGCATAATCACTTCCCTACAAAGGTGTCGCACCTGCGGAGCTTTGAGAATGTGTGAAGGACAATTCTTACTACAAAGATGCCACTCCTACGGAGCTACAAATATTTTGTCGTGCGGGATTTGCAATCCCGCACAATATTATTATAAGGATTTGCAATCCGGAAGATTTACAATATTAAAGCTATGCAAATACAAAACAGAGTTACAAAGGAAATGTATTTTATAACATC
>JAGNRX010000230.1 GCA_017988355.1 Bacteroidales bacterium
GTATAAAAATCATAGTACAAAGAAAGAAATTGCTAAGATGTACATCGCAGTGTGCTAAGATGTACATCAGAAGACGCTAAGATGTACATCGGAGCAAGCTAAGATGTACATCACAGCAAAATGAATCAAAGGTTTAATAATTTTATATGGCGTTTCAGAAAAATAAAACAAAGAAATAGCTATCTATATCCTTAATATAGAAAACTTAATAGAAAGAAAAGGGAATTTTGATTTTGGTTTATTTACCCCTACCTTGGATTATGATTATAAAGGTATAGAGGAGTTTTTTAATATCAGTAGCTAAGGATAGTATTTTCTGCTTTTCTTTTTAATCTTCTTAGATATACTTCCCTCTTCCTTGAAAAAAAACTTAATTTTTATGTAACAATATGGTAAGGAATCTTTAACAAGGCGGAAATATCTTTGCATTGTTAAAAGAAACATAAAATTAGAATAAATTAATCATCAAAATTACTAAAATCATGAAAAGAATTTTTATTTTACTTAGTTGCTTATTCCTTTATATTGTAGGATATGCACAAGAAGAATCCGAATTAAATCCGGTAGAAAAGCTTGAACAAGAATCGCAAATGCAGAATGAAGCAATCAAAAAGCTACAAAAATTAAAAATTTCGGGTTATCTTCAAACTCAGTTCCAATATGGGGAAAGGGATGCCTCTCTTAAGGTAGGCGCTGCAAACAATAATAATGAATCGTTTAATCGTATAGGAATACGTAGAGGACGTATTAAGTTTGCTTATGAAGAAGGGAATGCATCAGGCGTTTTCCAACTTGATATAACTGAAAAGGGAGTTAGCTTTAAAGATGCTTACTTGAATATAAAAGACCCTTGGTTTAGAACAAATCAACTACGTTTTGGAATCTTTGACCGTCCCTTTGGATCTGAGATAAGTTATTCATCATCTAAACGAGAATCAACTGAAAGGTCAACAATATTTCAAACCTTATTTCCTGATGAGCGTGATTTGGGAGGAATGATTATTCTTCAAGCTCCAAAAAAATCTTCTTGGAATTTTCTTAAATTAGAAGCGGGATTGTTTTCTGGAAACGGGATTAAACAAGAGATAGATAATAGAAAAGATTTCATAGGACACTTATCTGCTAATAACGATATTGGACAAATAGGGAATTTTGGTATTGGAGTATCATATTATAATGGGGGAGTTTATCAAGGGACTGAGAATATATATAGCATCAAAGATAAGGCGTTTGTGTTAAATAATAATGCTTCCAACAAAGGCAAATTTGCTAAGCGAGAATACTTAGGGTTTGATGGACAGTTGAATCTGTTAAGTCCTTTGGGAACGACTGAATTTAGAGGTGAATATCTGTTGGGAACTCAGCCAGGGAGCAATGCTGGAAGTAAAAGTCCTAATGCCTCATCTTTACCAAATACAGATACATATATAAGAAATTTCAGTGGTGGCTATATAATGTTGGTTCAAGATTTTGGAACACTTCCCCTCTCAGGAGTTCTTAAATATGACTGGTATGATCCTAATACTAAGATATCAAAAAATGAAATTGGACAAAATGGAACAGGGAAAGGTGATATTGCTTATAATACTCTTGGATTTGGATTATTGTGGAGAGCTAGCAATAATATTAGATTGCAGGCATACTATGAATTAGTTAGTAACGAAATATCTGATAACACTATTGATTCCTATAAAGAAAATATAAAAGATAATGTTTTTACCTTACGCCTTCAATATAAGTTCTAAAACTTAACTGATTTGTAACAAAATCTAAAACACTGCTTAACATTCTTGAATTAGTTTTGCAGAGTCAATGGAAGAAAAATTAATATTCAATTAATAAGAAAAGAAATGAAAAAGACAATTTTAACTACAATAGCATTATTTACAATTACATTAAGTTTAAATGCTCAAAGAATAAAGGGTTCTGATACCGTGCTTCCACTTTCTCAAAAAGAAGCAGAAAGTTATAAAAAGGCTAATCCTAAAAGTACTGTTTCAGTTACAGGGGGAGGAAGTGGAGTAGGCTTATCGGCTCTTCTTACTGGTACAACTGATATTGCGCAAGCATCTAGGAAAATAAAATTTGATGAAAAACAAAAATTACAAAAAGGAGGCAAAACAGCAAAAGAAGTAATAATTGCTTATGATGCACTAGCTGTAGTTGTTCATCCAAGTAATAAAGTAACAAAACTTACTCGCCAGCAACTGGAAGGGATTTTCACAGGAAAAATAAAAAACTGGAAAGAACTTGGTGGAGAAGACTTGAAGATAATTCCTTATTCTCGTGAAACTTCATCAGGTACTTACGAATTTTTCAAAGAACATGTTTTGAAGAATAAAAATTATAAGAATGGGATATTGAGTATGCCTGCAACAGGAGCAATTGTTCAGTCGGTAAGTCAAACAAAAGGAGCGATTGGATATATTGGTCTTGCTTACCTAAGCAAAGGCGTTAAAGCTGTTAGTGTATCTTATAATTCAGGGAAAACATATACTGAACCTTCTGTAGCAAATGCAAAGAATAAAACCTATCCTATTGTGCGTCCTCTATACTACTACTATGAAATAAAGTCAGAAGCAAAAGTGAAATCATTTATTGATTATGTGCTTTCCACTTCTGGTCAAAAGATAGTGTCAGAAGTAGGGTTTGTTCCAATAAAGTAACTAATAAGAAACTTAATCTATTTTAAAATAGGTGTATGAAAAGAATCAAGCGAATATTAGAGAGAACTATAGAAAGCATATTAACAGTTAGCGGTGCCGTAACAAGCATTGCTATACTGCTTATAGTTATCTTTTTATTCAAAGAAGGATTAGGGTTATTCAAATCCCCTTCCGTAGAAAAGGGTTACTCGCTCTATGTTAATTCTAAAAACACTGTAA
>JAGNRX010000231.1 GCA_017988355.1 Bacteroidales bacterium
GATTTAAGTTTTTGAACGCTAATATATTCTCTTGAAGATGGTTCTAAGCCTTTGTTTATTTCCTGTTCAACCATTATGCCAGTTGTTCCTGTAGATATTAAATCATGTTTTGCAAGCTTCTTTTTATTGAAAGCTACCCATTCGGCAAGGTCTTTCTTACAGTTATCGTGTGCAACAAGTGCTATTGTATATTTCTTTGTCTTTACCATTTTGTTTTATTTGAGTACTTTGTTTCTTTGTTTTCTTGATTTAAAAATATCGGCGAAATTCTCATATTCTCTCTTATATGTTATACCTACGCCTTGTGTGTATGGACTTATATTGTATTTGGTGAAGTCGTCTGCGTTTGATTTATTAAAAGCTTTTAGGCGGAAATTATCCGTTATCTTGTATTCCAAGTTGATATCTCCAATAAAGGATGATGCACCTTGAGCTTGCTCTTGTGTTTTACCTCCAAATACTGAATTAAATTCTATTTCCCATCTGCCAATGTTTTTAGATAGATTGACGTCAATTTGATCTGTTACGGCTTCTGAGCCTGGTGTATAATTTACCCCAACATCCACGAAAGTTATCATATTTGTAAGCGTGCCTGCTATTTGTCCAAAAGCAACTTCAAAGGCTGAAGAAGATATATTTGGCCCTCCTATATTGCCCTCAACTGATGATGAAGGTGCGTAGAACTGACGTGTAACAAGGAGTGAAACGGTTTGTTCTAACATTTGCTTTTCATCATTCCTATCTATATGCATAAACAGTTCATCAACGGTTTGCTGGTCGGTGTTTGGAAGACGTATGTCGAAAGAAGGGACAGGGTTCATAAGTTTTCCTGAAAGAGTGATAACACTTTGAACATCGACTTGTTTAACGTATTCTTTTCCAAGTATTGGTGCAAGTGAAGCCTTTGTTTTATAAACAGCATTAACATTAAGATAGGCATTGGTTGGGTCGCCATTAAACTGAATTGTTCCTCCCTTTTCCAATACAAAAGTCTTTTCAATAACATTCATTAGAGAGAGCCCAAATGTTCCTGTTTCGATATTAATTAAACCATACATATTGAACCTTCCCTTGCTGTTGATATCCATTTTCAAATCCCCTGACCCAGAAGCTTTTAAATCTCCTCCAATTTGGTTGAAGTTCATCGGCATTCCTATTTGTGCATCAGGTGTAACGGTAAGGTCAACATGGATATTTAGATCCATTTCTTTTTCAGGAGCTTTAACTATTTTTATTAGTGTATCTTCTTTTTGTTTTTTGAAATCAACGAATTGTATAAATGAATTCTTTGAAACATTTGTCTTACTTGAAATTGGAAGATAAACATTTGTACCTCTCTCAGTTTTTGCCTTTACATCTATTCTTAGAGTTGAAAGGTCACCCATTATGGATGCTCTTGCAGAGGCGTATGCTTCTCCATAATACATTTGGTCAACAGAATATCTGGTATTAAGGATTTTTATTTTTTCGGCATTTACAATTAAATTAATGTAGAATTCCTGGAATTTATCGTGGGTTACGGTTCCGTCTATAACTAATTTATTGTTTTCAATGTCGGTAAGGGTAAACTTATTAAGTATAAATTTATTATTCTTTATGGTTAACTTATCAGAAAAATAGTACTTAGTATTAATAATATCAACCTTTATTGCTCCCTTATCAACTTTCAAAGTACCTAAAATATCAGGGCTTGCAAACTTTCCTTTTATCTTAATATCTTCTCCACTAATAAATCCCTCTGCCTCGGAGGAGAAACTATTTAAGAAAGGTTCAATTGCATTGAGGTTGAAATTTCTAAGACTTAAACTTAGGTCTAAATTATCGGTTTTGTTTTTCGGATAAATAAAGCCATTTATTGATAATGGAGTGTTTTGACTTCCATCACTACCCTTATAAAGTAATTCTATATCTACAAGGAACTCGTCATTTTTTAGAGTATTGCTAACATCTAAATTAGCTATTCCAAGATAGTTATTATTTAAAGATAAGCTATCTATTATAAGACTGGATGTTAAGCTTGGCTTGTTAAATACACTCTTAAAGGTAATATTGTTATTTATCCTACCTCCTATTATTACTCCTGAAGATTTCAAAAGTGGATTAAAAGAACTTAAATCAACATTCCTAAAATTAATTTTTAATTCATCCTTATTTTTATCAGATGCAATTCCGTTAATTGTTATGCTTTCATTCATTTTATTTAAAGAGAAGTTTAAGATAGCTAATTGCTTACCATCATAACCTATAACATTATTGTTATTTATGGTTATCTCATTCCCCATAACCTCAAATTGAGAATCTTCAAAGCTAGCTTCAATGCTGTTCTTTGTGAAAATAGATTTCAAGTTAATATTCCCTTTTGTCCTGTTTTCTGTTTCTTCATCTGCAAAGTTGAAAACTAAATCAACCTTTTTTGAACTAGAAATAACATCTAAAACAACATTCCTAATCAAAAGGCTATCGTTTGCCATAAATTTTGAAGAGTTTAAACTTGTGTATAGATCATTATTTACAACCTTTGCTTTTAAGTTTATATCATTGAAACGAATGCTTCCAAAACCTACTGCTTTAGCTCTAAAATTTAGGTAAAGCTTTTCTTGTGGACTTAGGGAACCTTCTATGATTGTGTTATTGCTTAAAGAAATGTTTGGTGCAAAGAGGACAAAAACGGGTTCTGCATTCTTAATTGTTGCAGAAAAATGTAATTGTGATTTTATTTGATAGTTCTCATCAATCTCTTCTATTGTTAAGTCAGGCATTTCTGAAGAAAGGAAACTAAAATCAGGTATATAAGTCTTTATTATCCAAGATATATCCTTTCCGAAATCTGCAAAATCATATTTACCGACCATAGATAAATCAAATAT
>JAGNRX010000232.1 GCA_017988355.1 Bacteroidales bacterium
TCTAAGGAGGTGTCTTTAATGCTTGTGGCATGAAGGATTTTATCGTTAAAGCTAATTGATATATGCCCCGACTCCAATTCAATATCACTCATCTTAATCTTAGATTCATTATACATATAAACTCTTTTATCAGACATATCTATAGCAATTGAATCTGTTGCTGAATAGTTAACCCTATCCTCGAAGGTCTTCTTTCTTTTATCTGTCTTTGTTGAATCTTTGATTTGAGAAATTGAATCTTTGATTGGTTGGATTAGTTCTTTGATTGGTGGGTTTAAAACAGCGTTTTGCTGAACTGAATCTTCGACTGGTTTAGCTGTATCTTCAGTAACTTGGGCGAAAGTTAAAATAGGTAAGATGCACAAAAACATTAGTACAAAAAGAGAAATTGGTATAGTATTGTAAAAATAATGTTTTTTCAAGTTGCAGTTTCTTATAAATTAATTACCTTTGTAACGAGTTTGCAAAAATAATGTTTTATTCCCATAATAAAAGAATAAACATAGAACTAATTAAAATTCAAAATTTAAAATGAAGTACTTTTTATTATTATGTGTTTTCTTCATTGGGCTAAATGGAAATGTTAATGCTCAGGATTCCTCCCCTAAGAGGTTGAAGAAGATTGTTATAGACCCAGGTCACGGAGGCGATAAACCAGGTGCAATTGGCAGGATAAGCAAGGAAAAGGATTTGAATCTTGCTATTAGCTTAAAATTAGGAGAACTAATTAACCAGCATATGAAGCCTATTGAGGTAGTATATACAAGAAAAACAGATAATGATGTTGACCTTATTCGCCGTTCTCAACTTGCAAATAGAGAGAAAGCAGACATTTTCATCTCTATTCACTGTAACGCTTCTAAAAATAAAGATGCATCTGGAACGGAAACTTTTGTGATGGGGCTTGCCAAAACTCAAGCAAATATTGAAGCGGCTAAGAAAGAGAATGCCGATATCTTAATGGAAGCCAACTATGCAGAGAAATACGATGGCTTTGACCCAAACTCTCCTGAGTCAAACATATTCTTTTCATTCTATCAGAACGCATACCTTGAACAAAGCTTGGTTTTAGCATCAAAGCTTCAAGATCAGTTAGTCTCAAACACAACAATGCTAAATAGGGGCGTTAAACAAGCTCCATATCTTGTGCTTTACAAAACCTCTGTGCCTGCAATCCTAACCGAAGTGGGCTTTATTTCAAACCCAAAAGAAGAACTATACCTCAATACTCAATTAGGACAATATGAAATTGCAGCATCTATTTTCCTTGCAATACAACAATATAAAAACCATCTTGAAGGAGTGACAAGACCTCTTCCAAAGCTCAATAGCTTAATACCTCATGAGGTAATTAAGGCAGAAAAATTAGCAAGAGAAAAAGAAGATCAAGAGAGAAGAAAAGAAGAGGCGGCAAGACAACTTGCTCAAAAACTGCAAGAAAGCCTAAATCAAGAAAATCAGCAATCAGATACTATAATTAATGAATGTGGGTTAGTATATAGGGTTCAGTTCTATACAGACAAAACAAAACATGCACCAGGGTGTGATAAGTTTAAGGGCTTGGATTCAGTTTGGATGTATAATACTGATGATTTATGGAGATATACCTCAGGAGCATTTAAAGACTTTCAGTCAGCAAACAATTATAGAGAGAAGATTAAGAAAAAAGGATATAAGGATGCTTTTGTGGTTATCTTCAATAACGATGAAAGAATAAGCCTCGCTAAGGCAAAAGAAATAGAAAATAATAATAAAAAATAAACGCTGTGAAAATTAAAACAGAATATAAAGTAGGATTAGTAGGTCTAATCACAATTTTAGTCCTTTATTTTGGTATCATGTTTCTAAAAGGGAAAGATATCTTTAACGTAGAAACAAGTTACTATACTGTTTTCGATGACGTTTCAGGGCTTTATAAGTCCAACTATATCTACCTTAACGGTATGAAAGTAGGTTATATTAAAGACATTACAATGTTAGACCAAAATGCAAAGAAATTCCTTGTTTGGATTGCAGTAACAAGCGATGTGAAAATACCAAATGATTCAAAGGTTGCAATATTTGCTTCCGATATGCTTGGATCCAAAGCTCTTAAAATCAATATGGGGATGTCAAGATTGAACTTCAATAAGAAAGATACAATACCTTCTGGGATTGAAAACGGGATGCTTGACCAATTGGCAAATAACCTAGCCCCAATTGCAGTTAAGTTAAATAATGTAATGACAACTTTCGATTCCCTTTTGACAGGAGTAAACAATGTGATGGATCGTAAGACTCAGGAAAACATTATCCTAACCATGGAAAGCATGAAGAATACTGCTCAAAATGTTGAACATATAAGCTTAAACCTTGACAAGATTATTGAAAGTGAGCAAGCTAAGATTAAAACCATACTAGCAAATGCAGAAAGTATAACTAGTAATTTGAAAGAAAACAATCAAGCCTTGACCAATGCTATTAATAATTTCAGCAATATTAGTGACACTATCGCTAAGGCTAATTTGGGTTCAACCATAAGAGAAACCAATATGAGCTTAAAGACCTTATCAAATATTTTAAAGTCAATTGAGAATGGTGAAGGAAATGCTGGATTATTGATAAAAGACGATAAACTATATAAGAACTTAGAGTCTTCAACCAAAAGCCTTGACCTACTTATTGAAGATATCAAAGCAAATCCAAGAAAGTACATTAAGCTATCAATATTCTAATTAATAGATAAGTATCTCCTTATTATTATGTCTTAATACAGCATAATAATTATTTATAATAAGCTTTTAATGCTTCTTCATTGCCAATGTACTAACTCTGCATTGGCAATCTAGTATAAGTACATTGCCAATGAAGGGCCACTACATTGCC
>JAGNRX010000233.1 GCA_017988355.1 Bacteroidales bacterium
AGTAAGTATAATATTTCAATGTGTTCAATTCTAATCATATTATGGATTTGTTCTTAAAATTGTTTTTCTTAATAAAGCTTCAATAACCAATAATATCAATGCTGCAACAAGGAACCCAAATGCTAAATCTTTCTTTACTTGATAATAGGATACATCAATAATAGATTTTTCCATGCTATCAATTTCATTGAAAATGGTTTTAAGAGAGTTTTCGTCAGTAGAACGGAAGTACTTACCACCTGTTGCTTTTGCAATATCTTTTAATAAAGGCTCATCTATTTTCACTTCAACATTTTGATATTGTGTCCCAAAAGGAGTCTGAAAAGGAAAGGGAGCCATCCCGATTTTTCCAATCCCAATAGTATAAACTCTAATCTTATAATCTTTTGCAATTTCAGAAGCTGTTAAGGGATCAATTGCCCCCATATTATTTACTCCATCAGTAAGAAGAATTATAGTTTTACTCTTTGTCTTAGTATCTTTAATCCGATTTATTGCTGTAGCTAAACCATCCCCAATTGCAGTTCCGTCTTGAATTATTCCACTTTCCACCTTTGTTGTTAGTTCCATTAGCATTGAATGATCTGTCGTCAGAGGGCATTGAGTGAAAGATTCGCCAGCAAAAACAACTAATCCAATATTGTCATTATTCCTTTCCTGCATAAAGTTTTTTGCAACATTTTTTGCAGCTTCTAGCCTATTGGGTTTAAAATCCTGTGCCAACATTGAACCAGAAATATCTAAGGCAATAACAATGTCGACCCCTTCAACATTCTTTTCGTCTCTGCTTAAATAGGATTGGGGTCTTGCAATAGCTATTATTAATAAGGCAAGTGTAATATATCTAATATAATTAGGGAAACTCTTTAATCGTAGCTTCCAAGACTTGGGTGCATTCTCGAATGGAGAGATTTGAGAATACCTTAAGGTTGGATATGCAGTCTTTTCAAAAAAGTATTGATAGACAATTAGTAAAGGAATTACAATAAGGAGTAATAGAAAATAAGGATATTCAAAGCCACTAAACATTTTCATCCTCCTTTCTTTCGCTTGTTTCAGCTATTTCAACAAGTTTTGTTTTGCTGATAAACTCAAGAGAATCTTTCATACACTTATCGCCAATAAAAGAATCGGGGATGTGTTTTGCAAACTTAACCAAGTCGGCATATTTTAGAATGTATTCAAGTAAAGCAAAGGAATCCTTGTTAATGATAGCCTTTTCTTCAATTGCTCTAAAAATATCATCAGTTGTCATCTCAATAGCAGTAATTGAAAACCTATCATCCAAATAAACTCTTAGGATATCAGAAACCTCAGAAAAGTATTCTTTTATTCTACCGTTCTCATATAGTCTTTTTGTTCTTAAATCATTCAAAGAGTTTATTGCAATGATATGTGCTGGAAGCTTTGGCTTAGGCTTAATGAATATTTCTTTAATATTAATAGTCCTATATTTCTTCCATAACTTAATACCGAAATATGAACCTACAATTAGCATTATTCCAATAAGTACCCAAAGAATAATTGGCATTATTTCGCTTATTGAGAATTTCTCTTCCTTAATATCTTTAATATCTTTTATCTCAACCTTAGTTGTATCAATAGGGAAGGGGATAACTTCAAAATTAAAGCCCCTACCATTTGTGTTGATTATTTGATGCTTCCCAACCACAAAAGAAGTTAATCTATAGTTGAAATTAATATATTTCTTTGAGTTTTGTTCAACTGTATCAATAGATAGACTAATAATCTCCAAGCTGTCTGGTATTTGAATTGGATTATAGATAACTTGGTCTGCAAATTTCTCAATTGGTAGCCTAAATGAATACGTCAACTGATCACCAATATAAATTTTAGTATTGCTTATGCTGGGAATTGTCGGTTGAGCAAAAACAACTATGTTTATAATTAACAAGCTAATAATAAGAGATAATTTTTTCAACTTCTGCCTCCTTTCTCAAATAGGCTCATTAAAGCTCTAATATAGTCTTCTCCTGTATAAACCATAATATTATCAATACCTAAACGATTAAATTTTTGTTTGATTTCTTCATCTTGTTTTTTGCGAAACTCTTTAAATGTCTCTAATAATTTCTTATCCGAAGAGTCTATCCAAATGTCCTTACCCATTTCATTGTCGTGAATACAGACTAAACCAATATTAGGAATTATGTCTTCTTTTTCATCTCTTATAATTATTGTAGAGAAGTCATGCTTACGAGATGTTATTTGAAGAGATTCATCAAACTTGCCAAACCCATCTGTAATCAAAAAACAAGTTGACCGTTTCTTTATAACACTATTCATAAACTTAAATGCAATGTCAAAAGATGTTTTTGTATCAGATTGTTTATAGGTAATAAGTTCACGAATTATTCTTAGGATGTGAGCCGAACCTTTCTTAGGTGGTATATACTTTTCAACACTATCGCTAAAGAAAATAACACCAACCTTATCGTTGTTTTGAATTGCTGAAAAACTAAGAACCGCAGCAATTTCTGTAATGACTTCTGACTTCAAGCTACCATTTGTTCCAAAGAAAGTGCTACCGCTAACGTCAATCAAAAGAACAACCGTAAGCTCTCTTTCTTCTTCAAAAATCTTAACATAAGGATGATTGAACCTTGCCGTAACATTCCAATCTATGCTTCTAATTTCATCACCATATTGATATTCTCTAACCTCACTAAAGGCCATTCCTCTTCCCTTAAAAGCACTATGATATTGCCCCGAGAATATATTCCTCGATAAACGCTTAGTCTTTATCTCAATCTTTCTAACCTTTTTTAATAAGTCTTCATTCATTTTTTAAGGAACATCAACTTTATTGATAATTTCATTAATTATTTCTTCT
>JAGNRX010000234.1 GCA_017988355.1 Bacteroidales bacterium
CACATCTTACGGACTTTGTCTAAGCTTAAATAAAAACTTTTCCACACAAGAGCTAATCCCATATCAAGATATCTACTTCCAATCATTCAAAACAAAGGATAAAGATATAATATCAAGCGACACCATACTTTCAATAATCAATAAAATAGGTCAACCTATAATGGAAATTCCTTATTTCAATGATGCAATAATAGTAAAAGAAAAGCTATTTTTCAGAAAAGAAAAGACTTTTTCAAAGGTTGATTTAAGTAAAACGCTGTAATAAATTCCTAAATCAAAGGAATAAATCCCTGAAACGCCACATTAAAATCATGAAACGCCACATTAAATTTCTATCTCTTTGATTCATTTTGCTAAGATGCCCATCTCACGCTGCTAAGATGCCCATCTCAAGACGCTAAGATGGGCATCTCAGTAAGCTAAGATGCCCATCTCAGTAAAATGCTTCTTTGTTCTAGAAATTTAATACTGCATTTTAGGATTTTCTTACTAAGTTTTAATTATTTTAAAGCTGTTTGTGGCTGAGTTTGATTTGATTTTAACGATATAAAGTCCCTTACTTAGGTTGTTTATATTAATTTCTGTCCTGTATTTTCCTGATTTTGGCTTTGTATTTAGTCTTTTTTGAGTCTGTCCCCTAAGGTCTATTACCTCAATTTCTAAATCTTCAAATATATTTTCAATTTCTATATTTATCTTTCCTTCTTTTTCTGAGTAATAAACATTGAATAAAGGGGCGATTTGGCTTATTTCATCCAAGGAAGCAGTAAATGCAAAACTTGTATCTACCCAAAAACTTTGTGAGGTGCTGTCGCAAAGGCTTTTAATCCTCCACTGCCAGTTGCCAGATGGTAAATTTAACTGGTGAGAGTTTTGATTTACAACTACTCTCTGCCAATTCTCTTCACTAATTGTTTTATATCTTAGGTCGTAGCTTGGACTTGTGCTGCTCCAACTTAAATTGCAAATTGCAGATGAGGTGTCGGTTGTTGAGTAAGTAATTTGCTGGCTAAGGTTTCTTGGATTGTCGCAAAGATTTTCACTTTGTAGCCAGTAGGCAAGGGAATCAAAAATAATTGTATTAGATATGTTTTGAAGGTAAGCGCAATCCGTAGCACTCATTCCAGAAGGGACGTCTTGTGAGTAAACACTGTCTTGGAAAAATGTGGAGTAGAAAACGCAGGATGCAAGGTAGGTTCCCGCTACTGATGGGTGTGAATTGTCCCCAGAGTGGAGAACTAATGTTGAATCTTTGATTATTGATGCCCTCCATGCTGCTCCAACTGGTGCAATCAAAGAACCAAAATCTTGAGCCATTAGGGAGTAGTTTTGATATAGCCTTTCTGACATAGAAAAGTAGGTGCAAAATGGAGGATAGTATGGACAATTTTGTTGATCTCCGTACCTATATCCCCAAGTCATATAGAATACGACTTTAGTTTGAGGGCTATAGAGGTTTATTAAACTGTCGAGTTTTTTTGCGTAGGGATAGACAGAGGAGTTGAATTGTCCATCTGGAAAAGCAACCTCTTGGCTTTGTCCTTGCAAGACTATATAATCGAAATTCCCTGTTTGGATTTTTTCTAATAAGCCAGAGGTTTCTATATTATTCCAATGGGTGCTGAACTGTGCTCCTCCCATAGTCTGGGTTTCAAATTTGAGTGTTTTTCCCATTGATGATGAAAGGTTTCTAACCATTAAGGGAAGGTTGTTTACGTCTGTATAGCTATTGCCAACAAATAACACCTTCTTGTCTTGAGCACTAAGGTTAAAAAGTATTGAAAGGGACAGAATGAATAGGATAGTCTTTATTTTCATATTTAATAATGTGCAAAAGAAAAGGCAGAAGATTATTCTCCTACCTTTTCTGGGATTTTATTTTTAGTGGTTTATGCTTAGTAAACCTTATTTAATGATTTGGATTAGCTTTCTGCCAACGATCTTGCTTCCATCTCTTAGAACCAATATATATGCTCCATTTTCTAAGCTTGAAACATTTATTTTAGTTTTAGAGTTTATATCAGATTTAACGTAAACAGTCTTTCCTAATAAGTTAACAATTTGCATCTCTACTGTCTTTGCTGATTCAGTATTTATATCTAATGTAAATTCTCCACTGGTTGGATTTGGATATACGTTGAAATTGATAAGGTCTTTGTCGATATCGTTAAGTCCAATGTTCTTTACAAGAATGCTTACTGCATCTGTTGTTTTTGAAGGACAAGCTCCATTCCTTACTCTTACCCTATATTGATAGGTTCCTTCTGTTTCAAGGATTTGAGAGAATGTACTTACTGCTCCAACTTCAATTTGTGCCCACTGTGCATTGCCATCTTTTCTTTGCCATAGAATAACATCACCAACATTATTTGTTAATGTGATTGCTCCTGTTGTTCCGCCCTCTTCAATTGAGATATTCTCAATTGAAACATTTCCTGCAACAGTCACTGGAACTATTGGAACATATATATGAGCAGAAGTATCTGATTTTTCTGCAGAGATAGCAACTCTTTTGTAATATCTTGGAGAAGTCAATTGTGAAGGAGTGTAGTTTCTGTTAATTCCTGCATTTTGGGTTATTGTCCAAGTAATATTATCATTACTTTCTAACCAGCGATAAATGAATGATCCGCTTCCTCCCATAGGTTCTGTTCCTATTATTGTTGGCATTTCACCTGTTTCACAAGCTGCAAAATTACTATCTATGATTGCATTATTTGTTATTGGAGCAGATGTTGTTATAAAACTTATTTGTTCACCATAGCTAATACCATTTGCATTTTTCCCATAAGCACGAGCATAATATCTTACACCAGGATTAAGTCCAGTAATTGCCATATTAAAGGTTG
>JAGNRX010000235.1 GCA_017988355.1 Bacteroidales bacterium
AAGCATTGGCTCTTGGAGGAAAGAAGAAGGAGGGGATATGCAGGTTGGTTCTGGGGCAATGGGAAAAGAAAAAGTTCACTTTCAAGCTCCAAATTTTTCTGTAATAGATGCTGAGATGGACTTGTTTTTGGACTTTATAAATAATAAAAACGATATAGATAATATACTTAAAGCTTCAATAGCTCATCTTTGGTTTGTAACAATTCATCCTTTTGATGATGGAAATGGAAGAATATCAAGAGCAATTGCCGATATGCTTTTAGCTCGTGCAGATAATATCCCACAAAGGTTTTATAGTATGTCATCTCAAATCAGGATTGAAAGAAAAGAGTATTACAATATATTAGAAAAGACGCAAAAAGGAGATTTAAATATAACTCAGTGGATAGTTTGGTTTTTGAATTGCTTAGAAAGAGTTTTTATAAATACAGATGCTAACCTAAATAAGCTAGTTTATAAGTCTAAATTCTGGGAAAATCATAAAACAATAGTCTTGAACGAACGCCAAACCAAGATGATTAATCTTCTTTTCAATGATTTTGAAGGAAAACTAACCACATCGAAATGGGCAAAAATTAATAAATGCTCCCAAGATACAGCACTTAGAGATATAAAGGATTTAATAGAAAAAGGAGTACTAAGAAGAGAATTAGAAGGTGGAAGAAGCACAAACTACGAGCTAAATAGCCTTTTATTAAACTAATTTACTGAAACAAAGAGATAGGAAAATGAAACGCTGTTTCACGGAATTAATACGCTGTAATAATTTACTGAAACAGCGTTTTAAAAAATTATTACGCAGTGTTATTTACATAAAAAAAGAGGCTGTTAAATAATTAGCAGCCTCTTGGTGTTTTATGTAGGGAAGGGATTATTTTATAAATCCACTTCTTATTAGTAGTGCTTTATTGGTTGGTTCTTGTCCACGGAATGCTTTGTAAAGTTCCATTGGGTGTTTCTTTCCTCCTTTTGATAATATGTTTTTGCGGAAAGATGTTGCAACTTCTTTATTGAAAATTCCTTTTTCTTTAAATAATGAGTAAGCGTCTGCATCTAAAACTTCTGCCCATTTGTATCCGTAATATCCTGCAGCATATCCGCCTGAGAATATATGTCCGAATTGTGTACTCATTATTGAACCATCAATTGCTGGAAGAAGTTCTGCTTTTTGTGCTGATTGTCTTTCTATTTTCTCAACATCTCCCTTATATGGTTTTGTGGTATTATTCCATCCCATATCAACTAATGCAAGGAATAGTTGACGAACTGTACCGTATCCTTGAAGGTATTGTTCGCTTGCTTTAATATTTTGGATTAGTTCTGCTGGAATTTTATCTCCTGTTAGGTAATGTACTGCAAATAGGTCTAAGAACTCTTTTTCTGTTGCAAAGTTTTCCATTATTTGTGATGGTAGTTCAACGAAGTCTCTATAAACTGATGTTCCTGATGTGCTTTCGTAAGTACATTCTGATAGGATACCGTGAAGACAATGTCCGAATTCGTGAAGTAAGGTGTTATATTCATCAAAAGTTAATAATGAAGGGCTTTTGGTAGTTGGTTTGGTGAAGTTGCATACCATTTGAATTAATGGTCTAACATCTTTACCGTTTTCAATTTTTTGTTCTCTAAATGATGTCATCCATGCTCCTGAACGTTTTGATTCTCTTGGGAAGAAGTCCATATAAAGAAGTGCCATAAATTTATTTGTAGCCTTATCCCAAACTTCGTAAGTTACTACGTCTTGGTGGTATGTTGTTATCGCTCTGTTTTCTCTAAATTCTAAGCCATAAAGTTTATCAGCTAGCATAAAGATTCCTTCACGAACCTTTTCAAGTTGGAAATATGGTTTTGTCATTTCTTGGTTGATAGAATACTTTTCAGTCTTTAGTTTTTCTGACCAATATGCCCAGTCCCAACGTTGCAACTCACCTTGAAATCCTTTTGATTGTGCATAGTCGGTAACCATCTTAATGTCTTTTTGTGCAAATGGCATTGATGATGCTAATAAATCGTCAATAAATGAAAGTACTTTTGTAGGAGTTTCTGCCATTCTATCGGTTAGTGCATATTCTGCATAAGATGAATAACCTAAGAGTTGAGCCATGCGAAGACGATTATTAGTTATCTTAATAACTGTTTCTTTATTGTCGTTTTCGTTGTTATTGTTTGCAACTCTGCTTGATGCTGTCCATATTTCTTGTCTAAGTTCTCTATTGTCAGCATAAGTTATGAAAGGTAGGTAGCTTGGGTAATCTAATGTGAATGCCCAACCCTTAACCTTACGTTGTTTTGCTGTTTCTTTTGCTGCATCAATTGCATATTGAGGAAGTCCTGATAGGTCTTTCTTGTTTGTAATAACTTTAAGGTATGCGTTTTGGTCAGAAAGGTTATTCTTTTGATATTTTAAGCTAAGAAGAGATAGTTCTTCTGAAATCTTACGAAACTCTTCCATTTCTTTTCCTTTCAATAAAGCACCACTTTTGATAAATCCTTTATATGATTTGTCCAATAACATTCTTTGTTCTGTTGTCAAAGCAATATCATCTCTCATATCATAAACTGCTTTAACCTTAGCAAAAAGTTTAGGGTTCATGCTAATATCGTTTCCATGTCTTGTTAGGTCTGGAGATATTTCTTCTGCAATTTGTTGAAGTGCTCCACTGGTATTTGATTCATTGATATTGAAGAATACACCTAATACTCTATTAAGTAATCCTCCTGCATTTTCAAGAGCAACAATTGTGTTTTCAAAGGTTGGTTTGTCTTTGTTTTCGATAATCGCATTTACGTCCTTCTTTGCTTCATCCAAAGCGTAAAGTATAGCAGACTTGTAGTGTTCTGTTC
>JAGNRX010000042.1 GCA_017988355.1 Bacteroidales bacterium
ATCCATAGCAATATCACTTCCCTTACCCATCGCAATACTTATATCTGCTTGTGCTAAGGCTGCACTATCATTTATCCCATCTCCAATCATTGCAACTATCTTTCTTTTTTCTTGCAATTCTCTCACAAATTCTGCCTTTTGGTGTGGGAGTGTTTCTGCCTTATAATTATCTATCCCTACTTTCTCTGCTATTAGTTTTGCTGTGGTTTTATTGTCGCCTGTTAGCATATAGATTTCTATCCCTAAGTCTTTCAAATGCTTGATAGCTTCTTTTGATGTTGGTTTTATCTTATCCTCAATCCCAATAAGGGCTAAGGCTTTTTCATTATCAGAGAACCAAACGATAGTTTTTGATTGTTTGATTAGTTCTTCTGACTTCTCAATAAGATTATTATCAAATTGAATATTGTTTTCAATTAAGAGGTTTTTATTTCCGGCAAAGTAGGTTTTATCTTCTATCCTCACTTTTGCACCTTTTCCTGTTATGCTTTCAAAATTTGTTATTGGTGTTCGTTCTAAGCCTTCAAAGTGTTGGATTATTGCCTCTGCTAATGGGTGTTCGGATTGGCTTTCTAAACTAAATAATATTGACTTTGTAGTGTCGTCATCATTAAGCCAAAAAATATCAGTAAGGATTGGTTTTCCCTCAGTTATTGTTCCTGTTTTATCTAATACAATTGCATTTATCTTCTTTGCAGTTTCAAGACTTTCAGCGTCTTTTATCAGTATGCCATTCTCAGCTCCCTTTCCCATTCCAACCATAATTGCAGTTGGGGTTGCAAGTCCTAAGGCACAAGGGCAGGCAATAACTAAGACAGTAACAAGTGCCAGTATGCCACGATCGAGTCCGTCATTTCCACCAAGAACTATCCAAGCGATTAATGCAATAATTGATATTATCATTACTGTTGGAACGAATATACCTGCTATCTTATCAACAAGTTTTTGAACAGGTGCTTTGCTTCCTTGTGCATCTTGAACCATCTTAATTATTTGTGAAAGCATAGTTTGAGAACCCACTCTTTCAGCCCTAAACATAAAGCTGCCTTTTTGATTAATTGTTCCTGCAAATACTTTCGTATCTTTTGTTTTCAGTAATGCAATAGGCTCGCCACTTAACATGCTTTCATCAACATAAGATGAGCCTTCAATAACCATTCCGTCAACTGCAATCTTCTCACCTGGCTTAACAATTATTATATCTCCAATTATGATATTTGCCAGCGGGGTCTCGACTTGACTACCATTATCCTTAACAACCATAACAGATGAAGGTTGAAGTCCCATAAGTTTTTTGATGGCTGAGGATGCGTTACCTTTTGCTTTTTCTTCCAATAGTTTACCAATAAGAATAAAAGCAATTATAACTGCAACGGCTTCAAAATAAACATGAATCTGATACTCTTTGAAGCCTCTTTGTATCCAGAAATCAGCATAAAGAGTATTGAAAACGCTAAAAAAATATGCAACACTCGTACTCAGTGCAACCAAAGTATCCATATTTGCAGAGAAATGCTTGGCTTGTTTGAAGGCGTTAATAAAGAAATCCCTGCCAAAGAAAAACAATACAATAGTTGACAAAGCCCACATTATATAGTTTGCATAAGGGACATTAGTAAAGACCATCGATAGTAGGAATATAGGGAATGCTAGTATTATGGCGGCAATTGTTCTTTTCTTTAAACTTTTATATTTCTTAGTATTAATATCTTGAACTTGCTTTTCTTTGTTTTCTCCCTCATCAATCATTAAGTCATAACCTATGGATTGAACACTCTTTTGCAGTTTCTCAGGGTTAGTTATCTTAGGAAGGTATTCTATTATTACAGAAGACGAAGCATAATTTACATTCACACTTACTACCCCTTTTTGTGATTTAAGAGCATTCTCAACATTCACAGCACAAGAGGCACATCCCATTTGAAGGACAGGGAATGTTTTCTTAATAGTTGGGGTATTATTGTTTTCCATTGATTTAGCTTTTGTTTAATTTATTCAAAACCTCTGTCTATATTGACTTGCCTAATTTTTAAAAATGCTTATATTGTCAACTAAATATCAAATAAGATCTAAGGTTCCTACTATATAAACGCTTGAATAGTACTTAAATATTTTATAGTTCTATATTTTTACGATTTTTCTTTGTAATTTTGACACAAATTTAATAATAAAAAAACAAGAATAATGAAAAGAATCGGAATTTTCTTTGGGATGCTACTTGTGCTATGCTTGTCCCATTCAGTATTTGCTCAGGTAAATATTGATCCTAATGCTAAACCTAAGTTTTCTATTAACGATAATAATAATAGAAACTATACTATTGAAAGAGTCGATAACGACCCTCTTAATGCAAGAATATATACTTTAAAAAACGGTCTTAAGGTTTATATGTCTGTTAATAAAGAAGAACCAAGAATTCAAACCTATATTGCAGTAAGGGCTGGATCAAAGAATGACCCTGCAGAGACGACAGGTCTTGCACATTATTTTGAACATCTAATGTTTAAGGGTACAAAACAAATAGGCACAACCGACTGGGAAGCTGAAAGTAAGTATATTCAGCAAATAGAAGACTTATATGAGCTTTATGTTAGAGAAACAGATAAAGAAAAGAGAGCTGATATATATAGAAATATAGATAAATTGTCTTTTGAGGCTTCTAAGCTTGCTATCCCTAACGAATACGATAAACTAATGAAGCTTATTGGTGCAAATGGAACAAATGCTGCAACCTCTAATGATTTCACATATTATATTGAAAACATACCTTCAAACCAAATAGAAAACTGGGCAAGAATACAGTCTGATCGTTTCCAAAACCCAGTACTTCGTCTCTTCCACACAGAGCTTGAAACAGTTTATGAGGAAAAGAATATGTCCTTAATAAATGATAGAAGAAAGACTAATGAAGCTATGCTATCTGCTCTCTTCCCTAATCATCCTTATGGAACACAAACAACCCTTGGAAGTTCAGATCACCTTCGTAATCCTTCAATGGTCGCTATTAATAACTTCTTCGACACCTACTATGTTCCAAATAACTATTGTATTGCAATGAGTGGAGATTTTGATCCAGAGCAAGCAATTCAAATAATTGAAAAGTATTTTGGGTCAATTCCTTCTAAAGAAGTAGCTCCTTTTACCTATAAACCAGAACAGGAAATTAAGGAAGTTAAAACAATAGAGGTTGTTGGACTTGAAGCAGAAAATATCACAATTGCTTTTAGAATTAATGCAGGTTCAACCTCTCATGAAGTTATTTTAGCAAACCTTTTGGATAGGGTCTTAAATAATGGTAGCTCAGGAATAATGGATATAAACATTAACCAAAAACAATTAGCTGCAAATGTAGGTTCTAGTGTTTATGACCTTAATGATTATGCATCTTTTATTCTTCGTGGAACACCAAAGACAGGTCAAAGCTTAGATGAATTAAGAGATTTATTATTAAAACAACTTGAGGTATTGAAAGCAGGTGATTGGGATGAAAGCATCTTAAAAGCAATAATCAATAATGAAAGATTATCTCAAATAAAGGAGCTTGAAACGAATAACTCAAGAGCAATGAAGATGGTTACAAGTTATCTTTCAAGACAAAGTTGGGATGAAACAGTTAGCCAAATGGCTAGGATGTCTAAGGTTACAAAAGACGATTTAGTTAAGTTTGCAAGAGAAATCTTCAAAGATAATAACTATGTTGTGATTAAGAAACTTCAAGGAGAGGCTAAGGAATTAGAAAAGGTTGACAAACCACCAATTACTCCAATCCATGTTAATAGAGATATGAAATCTAAATTCTTTGAAAGCATAGAAAGAGCAAAGGTTAAGGAAATTGAGCCAGTATTTGTTGATTATACAAAAGATTTACAGTTTGCCAAACTAAATAATGGAGCAGAAATACTATATGTTCCAAACATTCAAAACGAAACCTTCTACTTAGCTTATGAATATGATTTTGGTGTATTGTCAAATAAGAGATTAGGACTAATAGGGTCATACCAAGGTCAACTTTCAACACCAAATCTTTCTGTTGAAGACATTAAGACACAGTTCTATAATTTAGCTTGTAGTATTAGAATATCTTCAGGTGATGATTTCACAAGAGTTACCCTAAGTGGTCTTACAGAAAACCTAGATGAGGCAGTAACTTTATTAGAAAAAATCCTATCTAACCCAATGATAGAGAAAGAAGCACTTGATAATATTGTTAAGAGCATATTGAAAAATAGGAATGATGCTAAGGCTAGACAAGCAAGTTGTTTTTCTGCACTTAATAACTACGTTACTTATGGAAAAGAAAATGCTTTTTACGACTTTATTCCAGAGGCTGAACTAATGAAACTAACCCCTGAAATGATAAGAAAAGATATTAAAGACTTAACCAACTACACACATAAGATTCATTTCTATGGTAATATGCCAATAGGGGATTTGAAAACTCTATTAAATACAAAACATAATTCATCTCCAAAGAAATTAACTCCAGCACCAAAGGTTAAACAAATCAATCCAATTCCAACAGAAGGTAATAAAGTTTATTTTGTTCACTATGATGCAAAGCAATCTTATTGTCGTCAACTAACAAGAGGTGGCATTTATGACGAAAGCCAAGCTCCTGTAATTGCTCTTTATAATCAGTATTTTGGAGGCTCAATGAATTCAATAGTTTTCCAAGAAATGAGAGAAAAACGTTCACTGGCTTACCAATCTTCTTCAAGATATATTTCTCCTTCACGCCTTGATGGATACTATCAAAACATGTCTCATATTGCAACTCAAAACGATAAGGTAATTGATGCTTTTGATGCATTTAATGAACTATTCGACCAAATGCCTATTGCTCTTCAAAACTTTAATTTAGCTAAGGACGCAATGGTTTCTAACTATAGAACATCAAGAATTAGTAAAGAGAGAATTATCTATTCTTACCTACAAGATTTGAAGATGGGAAGAAAGACAAACCCAAGCAAGAAGATGTTTGAGACAATTCCTAATCTTAAGATGGATGATATAGTTAAGTTTAATAATAAGTTTATCAAAAATCAACCAAGAACCTACGTTATCTTAGGCAATAAAGACCAAGTTAATCTAAAAGCATTAGAGAAATATGGTAAGGTTCAAACCCTAAGTTTAGAAGAGATATTTGGATACTAATTAAGAAATAAGAACTAAAAAGAAATAAGAAAGAAATGAGAAGAAAAGGATTTTTACTTGTAGCAATTGTTTTGTTAGTTAGTTTAATTAATCAAAAGATAGAAGCTCAAACAACAAACTGGTACGGAGAGCTAAAGGTTTCTGTACAACTACTTCCAATAACATTAAAAATAGAACAAAGTCCAGACACAACAATAATCATGATGGGCTCTCCCTCTCAGACAAAAGAAATGTTTGGAGTAACAAAACAAAGACTTAGTGAAGATTCTATTCTTTTCACTATAAAGAGTATGGGTGTTGTTTTTAGAGGAAAATATAATGAAACCAAAGACACAATCTTTGCAACATTTAAACAAGGATTCCTTAGTGAGGATTTAGTATTAGCTAAGACAGATAAGACCTTTGAACTAAAACGTCCGCAAGAGCCAATGCCCCCATATTCATATATTGAAGAGGAATTAAGTTTCAAAGTCCCTGGTGTAAACTATGATTTTAAAGGAACACTAACCATCCCTTCAAAGGATAAGACCTACCCTTGCGTAATTCTTGTTACAGGCTCAGGACTTCAAAATAGAGATGAAGAGATATTTGGGCATAAACCATTTAAAGTTATTGCTGATTATCTAACAAGCAATGGAATTGGAGTTTTCCGTTATGACGATAGGGGTTGGGGAATAGAAACCGTTGACTCTTCAATCATAAACGCAACAACTCTTGACTATACTGTTGATGCAATGAAGGCTTTCGAGATGTTGAAATCACATCCTAATATAGACAAAAACAATATTGGGATGTTAGGTCATAGTGAGGGTGGAGCAATAGTTTCAATTGCCGCTTCTCAAAACCCAAATATTAAATTTATTGTTCTTCTTGCAGGACCAGGGATGAAAGGTATTGATGTGCTTTTACAACAAAACAAAGTCTTCTTCGAGAAAGCTGGTATGCCAAAACATGCAATAGACTTTCAGGTTTCAGCACTAAAGAAAATCTATTCATTGACTAAGAAAAATCTAATGAATAGTGAAATCAATAAGAGGATGGATAAGTTCTACGATAAGGAATTAGGGAAACTCGATAAGGATAAGCTAAAAGATATTCAGTTTACAAGCCCAGCCATGAGAACTCAGTTTAATAGCCAATTATCTTCCCCATGGATGAGAACTTTCCTTTCCCTTGACCCATCAGATTATTTGAAAAAAGTTAAGCAACCAGTCTTTGCAATAAATGGAACAAATGACATCCAAGTTCTCTACCAATATAACCTACCAGAAATTGAAAAAGCACTAAAGAAAGCTAAGAATAATCACTACCAAATCATCACTGCAGTTGGGATGAATCACCTATTCCAAGAAAGCAAAACAGGAATGATAGATGAGTATTCATCAATTGAACAAACCATATCGCCAATTATTTTATTGCAAATCAAAGACTTTATAAAAGAGAATACAAAGGCTAAAAAATAAAATGCAATAATAATATTTGAGGATATCTCTTTTTCAAATGGAATAAAAAGAGCTTGGCAAATAATCATAAAAAACACAAACGCAAACCTTATTTTTGAATTAAAAGAAATAGGAGTTTGTATGTTAGATAAACAGAGATTAAGCAAAAGAGTAATTAAAATTTAGTTTACAAGCTTTTGGTTTCTTTCTTTTTTGGAAAAATGATTTTATATTTATAACTTTGCACATTATAAATTCAGCGAATAAAAAATTAAAAACATACTTCAATGGAGAAATTACTTCTATTAGGTGACGAGGCAATTGCTCAAGCCGCTATTGACGCAGGACTTTCGGGCATATTTGCCTATCCTGGTACTCCTTCAACAGAGATTACAGAATATATACAGGCTTCAAAGGAAGCTAAGGAAAAAGGTATCCGCAGTAATTGGGCTTGTAATGAAAAGACTGCTATGGAAGCAACTCTTGGAATGAGCTATACAGGAAAAAGAGCAATGTTCTCATGTAAGCATGTGGGAATAAACGTTGCTGCAGACCCTTTCATGAACTCAGCAATTACAGGTGTTAATGGCGGAGTGATATACATCGCAGCTGATGACCCTTCAATGCACTCTTCTCAAGATGAACAAGATTCACGTTATTTTGCTGACTGGGCAATGATACCTGTTCTTGAACCATCAAACCAACAAGAGGCTTATGATATGGTTCATTACGGATATGAACTTTCAGAAAAATTCAAGACCCCAGTTGTTTTGCGTGTTACAACTCGCCTTGCACATTCTCGTGCAGCAGTTAACATAAGAAGAAACGCAAGAAAACAAAACGAGATTAAACTCCTTGACAATCCAAAACAGTTTATCTTACTTCCAGTTAATGCTCGCCGTCAATACAATGAACTTATTGCAAAACAAGAATTGCTTGAAAATGCAGCAATGAATGATGGCTTCAACAAATACATAGACGGAAAGAATAAGAAAATAGGTATTATAGCTTGTGGTTTATCTTTCAACTACTTAATGGAAAACTTCCAAGATGAGGCTTGTGAGTATCCAATCTTAAAGATTTCTCAATATCCTATGCCAGTTGAGATGGTTAACAGACTGTATGAAGAATGTGAATCAGTTCTTATTCTTGAAGAAGGACAACCTGTTTATGAAAATAAAATATTAGGTCTTCTTAATAAAGGTAAAAAGATAATGGGCAGAATAGACGGAACCATTCCAAGAGTTGGGGAACTAAACCCAGCAATAGTTGGAAAAGCATTAGGCTTAAAGGTTTCTGAAGGTCTTCCTATCCCAGCAATTGTTGCACCAAGGCCTCCAAAACTTTGCGAAGGATGTCCTCACGCCGACACATACAGAGCTTTAAACGAAGCTATTGAACCTCATGGAAAAGGACGTGTGTTTGGAGATATTGGTTGCTACACACTAGGAGCACTTCCTCCATTCAACGGAATTAGTACAACAGTTTGTATGGGAGCTTCAATCACAATGGCAAAAGGAGCATCAGAGGCAGGTTTCCAACCAGCAGTTGCAGTTATTGGAGACAGCACTTTCACTCACTCAGGTATGACAGGACTTCTTGACTGTGTTAATGATAATGTGCCAGTTACAATCTTTATTCTTGACAACGCTATAACAGCAATGACAGGAACTCAAAAATCTTCAGCAACAGGAAGAATTGAAGCAATTTGTGAAGGTATTGGAGTTGATCCAGACCATATCAAAGTTATTACGCCACTTAAGAAATTCCATGCAGAAAACGTTCAAACAATTAAAGATGAAATAGCATACCAAGGAGTATCTGTTATCATCCCAAGAAGAGAATGTATAGTATGGGCAAATAAGAAACGTAAGGACGCAAAGAAACAACAATAATAACCTTTAAAGAAAGAAAGAAATGAAGATAGATATAATATTATGCGGAGTAGGTGGAATGGGAGCTTTAAGTTCTGCTGCCATAATCTCTAAAGCTGCTCTTGGCATGGGAATGTTTATGAAGCAAGCAGAAACGCATGGCATGTCACAAAGAGGAGGAGATGTTCAGTCTCACCTTCGCCTTAGCGATAAAGAAATCTCATCAGACCTAATTCCAGAGGGAGAATGCGATTTAATAATCTCTGTTGAACCAATGGAAGCACTTCGTTATTTACCATTCCTTGACAAAGAAAA
>JAGNRX010000236.1 GCA_017988355.1 Bacteroidales bacterium
CCTCGACTTGCATGTGTTAAGCCTGCCGCTAGCGTTCATCCTGAGCCAGGATCAAACTCTTCATTGTAAAATTTTTGTTCTTCTTGACTCTATTCTTCTGTTCCAAATTACTTACTATATAAATATAGTAAGAGTATCTTCTTTTCTAAACTTTCGCTACCTTTGGTTTCCTTTGTTTCAATGAACTTATCCCCATACTCTACCATAGTCAAACTATCTCTCTACTTCTATCAATCAATAAGGTTTGTCGTGTTTGGGAGTGCAAAATTACAAATCTTTTTTAAACTACCAAACATTTAATAGTTTTTTTTAGAAGATTCACTCCTAATATATACTTTTACATGTGTCTTATCGTATCGCTAAACTATTACAAAAAAATTAATTAGACTATTATTATCAACTAAATTTCTAATTGTATTATTTTGCTTTTTCGTTCTTCATTCTTTGCTTTATCATTCTCTCTTGATCTAATTGCTGACGAGATTTAGATTTCGTTACAATATAAACACCTAAGAATACTAATACAGCTGAAAATATTTTATCCCATCCAAATTTATCTTGCACCATTACTAAAGCTACTACTGCTGCAATTATTGGTTGTAGGTAGTTATACATTGTTAATGTTGTTGGTCTTAAATTCTTTTGTCCAATTGGTATTAGAAGATAGGTTAGGAATGTTGACATTACTACGACATAGAATATTTGACTATAAATAAGTGGTGTTAATTTTGAAATATCTGTTGATATGGCTGTTGGAAATGCTATTGGTGCAAGTATTACTATACTAAACAAGAACATCCATTTCATAATTGTTACTGGGTGTTTAGTTTTTATAAAGTCACGGAAGAAAACCAAATAAGCAGCATAAGATGTGCTACTCAAAAGACAAAGCATATTGCCTTTCCAAGAACCCGAACCTCCAGCCTTAAAGGCTTCGCTATTAAGGATTAAAATTAATGCACCACTTAAACCTACAAAAACTCCGACAAATTTTTTAGTGGTAATTGGCTCTTTTAGGTATGCTGCTGAAATAAGCATTGTTATTATTGGCGTTAAGGTTATTATTAGTGAGGCATCAATTGGGGTTGTTGTTTTTAAACCAACTATAAATGATGTTTGGTTAAGAGAAATTGCAAATATGGATCCTAAAAATAACATTAAAAAATCCTTTTTTGTAAGTTTTTCCGATTTCACGAAAATAGATGCAAACCAAAAAACTAGGGCTGCCCCTACTACCCTAAAATAAGTTAAAGCTAATGGGTCGATCACTCCTCCGGTAAGGACTTCTTTTGCTATTGGAATGTTTAATCCGAAAATTATATTAACAATAAGTATGGCTATATGCCCTTTTGAAACACCTTTCATATAAAAAATTTGTGCAAAGGTATAAAAAAAAATTATTTTGCCATTGGATCAAATTCAAGTCCTAAAGAAAAAAACCATTTATATTTTATAATAATGTATATGGAAGAAAGAAAAATTAAGTATTTGTTTTTCAATGTCCATTTCATACTAATGACAGGTTGTTTAGATAGGCATGTAAGGAACTTAAAAAAAGATTTAATTTGTAGGAAGGTTAGATTTTGTTGCAGGAATGATAATAAATAAATTTCTTTGTCGTTATTAAATCCTGAAATATGGTTTTTTTATTGAATATAATACGAAAATTAACACCTAAGTATTTCAAATAAAAATAATTAAATATAAACTCTAAGAAATTATGATTGATATCATTGAATTAAATGAAAAGATTCAGCGAGAAAGTGCTTTTGTTGATGCAATTAATAATGAAATGCACAAATCTATTGTTGGTCAAAAAGGGATGATTGAGCGTTTGATTATTGGTCTTTTAGCTAATGGTCATATTCTTTTGGAGGGTGTTCCAGGACTAGCAAAGACTATGGCTATAAACTCCTTATCTAAGGCTATTGATGCTAAGTTTAGCCGTATCCAATTCACTCCAGACCTTTTGCCTGCAGACTTAATTGGTACTATGATTTATAGCCCGAAGGATGAATCTTTTGCAGTAAAGAAAGGACCTATATTTTCTAATTTTGTTTTGGCAGATGAAATAAATCGTGCACCAGCAAAGGTTCAGTCTGCTCTATTGGAAGCTATGCAAGAAAGACAAGTTACAATTGGGGACAAAACTTATAAGTTAGATGAACCTTTCTTAGTGCTTGCAACTCAAAACCCAATTGAACAAGAAGGTACTTATACTCTTCCAGAGGCTCAGATGGACCGTTTTATGATGAAAGTTGTTATCTCTTACCCTAAGAAAGAAGAAGAGAAACTTATTCTTCGCCAACAGATTGGGGCAACACTTCCAAAGATAGAGCCAATTATTAAGACTAATCAAATTCTTCATGCCAGAGAGGTTGTAAAAGAAGTTTATATTGATGAAAAAATAGAAAACTATATAACAGATATTGTTTTTGCAACTCGTTTCCCTGAAGATAATAGGGTTGGGAACTTAAAGCCTTATATTAATTATGGGGCATCTCCTCGTGCTACAATTAATTTAGCTTTGGCATCAAGAGCTTATGCTTTTATTAAACGTAGAGGATATGTAATTCCTGAGGATGTTAGGGCTATTTGTCTGGATGTTATGCGTCATAGAATAGGATTAACATATGAGGCAGAAGCTGATAACATTACAACAGAAGAAATAATTAATGAAATTATCAATAAAGTTGATGTTCCTTAAAAAATGAATGAAGACTTATTAAAAAAGGTTAGAAAGATTGAGATAAAGACTAAGCGTTTATCGAGGAATATATTCTCGGGACAATATCATAGTGCTTTTAAGGGAAGAGGAATGGCCTTTAGTGAGGTTAGAG
>JAGNRX010000237.1 GCA_017988355.1 Bacteroidales bacterium
GTATAGAGTAAACGAGTTACTTTTCTTCCCTTGATAACGTGTTCTTCAACAATGTCTGCTGCGTCTTCAGGTTTAACCTCTGTGTAGAATGTGTTATCTGGCATAATCTTCACGATAGGGCCTTTTTCGCAAAAGCCAAAACATCCTGTAAGAATTACCTGAACTTCATTTTCTAAACCTTTGTCCTTAAGATTGCTTTTTAAAGTTTCAGCAATCTCTTGGCTCTTTGATGCATTACAGCCTGTACCTCCACAAACTAGTAAGTGCATTTTGAATTTAGCCATATATTTTTCCTCCTAAAGTTGAATAATTTATTCGGTTTTATTTATTAATTGTCTGATAGTTTACAGGAATGATTCCATCAACTAATTCACCATCTCTGATGTATTTTTCGATGATTTCATCTGCTTTCTTAAGGTCAACATAACCAAAAACGATTGGTTCTTTGCCTGGAAGTGTTACCTCAATTGTTGGTTCTGCATGGCAGTATCCCATACAACCAGTTTGAGTAAACACAACGTCCATGCCTCTTTTCTCAGTCTCACTCATCATGTAGTCCATAACTTGCTTTGCTCCTGCAGCAATACCACAAGTAGCCATAGCAACCTTAACCTGAGCTAAACCTTCAGCATTCCCTTTTTGTCTAGTATCAATTTTGTCTTGAATACTTTGTTTCATAGCCTTTAAATCAGCTAACGATTTGATTTTTGTCATCTTTTGAAACCTCCTTATTTTGTTTAAATTAAATTTAACCTCTATTTTCAAGGGCATAACTTTCCCCCAAAAATAATATGCAAAGATATATCTTATTTTTTGAACTCTCAAACCTTTAAAAGAAAAACTTTTATAAATCTTTTGTGACCACAATTTTAAGGAAGAAACGAGGTATATTTTCACAAAGAAAATACAACGCAAAGACAGTAAAACAAAGCAATTGTTAATGGAAAAGATATTATAATACATGATAAAATATCCACATCCCACTATCAATTAAATAAACATTTTTCAAAGTTAATTACTTTTTTTTTGAATATTGATAATAGAAAATGATTATCTTTGCCGAATTAAAATCATTTTTAATATTAATAGCTACAAAACAACATCGACTTTTATTAACTGTCATTAACCGAATTAACCATAACAACTTACTTTATTTTACTAAAACACCTATCAAAAATACCAATTACTTATTTAATTTCGTTTATGTTTTTTTAATAAACTTAAATTATTCAAGTATTGAGCTATCGTCTTTGGAAGGGAAGATATTTTATTAAATATAATTAGTGATATTAAGCATTAAAACAAGACAATTAAGGAAGCATATTATGTATCCATGGAACTAACGAATATCTACAATCAAAGAATAACACCAGGAGTTGCACTAACTAAGCTAGCACATTGGTATAATAAGGTTGAAAAGCTTAATCTAAAATACTTTAAGTCAGTAATAGTAACCATGCAAAATAACTACCAAACTATAGCCAACTATTTCATTAATCGTTCAACAAATGCTTCAGCTGAAAGTTTTAATGCAAAAGTAAAGCAGTTCCGCTCGCAATTAAGAGGCATTAGAGATATACCTTTCTTTATTTATAGACTATCTAAATTGTTTGCTTAAATGTTTCATCCCACTAGGATTTTACATTGACCCTTTATTATCCTATTAGTTTAAATGTAAATGCAACTAGCACACCTATTGCTGGAAATACAGCTGCAATTCAAGGGGACTTAGTTTATGTTTATGATTCAGATAAGGGACAATGGAATAATAATCTACAAACAACGACTGGTAAAGTAACTAAAATTAAACCAAGTGAAGGTTTCTTTATTGCAGCAGTTGATGCTAGTGGGAACTTTATTTTTGATAAATCAATTAATCCTTCAAATGCCAAAAGCACCTACAAAAGCAATTTAATTTACGTTAATGCTACTGCAAACAACGAAACAAGGGAAGCTTTTCTTCAAATGAACGAAGATGCGGAGAATGGTTTTGATTTTAATGATGGTTTAATGATGTTTGGTTCTAATGGGAATGCAGTTGAGCCTTTCTTTAGAATAAATGCAGGAAAAGAAGCGTTTGATAGTGAAATAGGCGACTTGAACATCTTAAAGGATGCTTTCTCTACACTGCCTTATATGACTGAATTAGATTTAAGGAGTGAAAAAGAGAATGATCTTAGTCTTAATTTCTCAAACATTCCTTCTGATATTCATGTTTATTTGCTTGATAGTGTGTTAAACACTGCTCAATACTTGAATGAAAACGCTGATTATAGCCTAAAAGTTAGTGCTGGGGATAATAAGAATAGGTTATTTGTTCTGTTTTCTTATAATAAAGAGGATATAAATCAGTTTTTCAAACCTGAAATGGCTGAGGAGATAAGGATTTGGAACTATAACAATACGCTTCATATTGAGGGAAAGAATCTTATTAGGTATGAGGTTTATGATATTCTTGGTAATAAGATATTTGAAGAACAGACACTTGAGGACGATTACCAAAAGTCTTTAAGCCTTAAGAACGGCATTTATATTGCTAGGGCTTATTCTAAGGTAAGCACCAAAACAGAAAAGATAAGTATTAATAATTAGTTTATCCTTTCTTCGTTTCACAAAATCCTTTCAGTGATTCAATAAAATGGATCAGTGATTCAGCAGAATAGATCAGTGATTCAGCAAAATGGATCAGTGATTCAGTAAATTGTTTCAGTGATTCAATTTACTGAATCACCGTTTTAATAAAATAAAACGGCGTTTCATTTTCTTGAAACGCCGTTTTATTTTCCCTTAAGTTTATCTTATAATTTACAAGCTTATTTCCGACTTACTCAGAAATAAGT
>JAGNRX010000238.1 GCA_017988355.1 Bacteroidales bacterium
GTTTGTATCGGTTGGGAAATCCATTATACAGGCATCGTACATCGAAAGAAGTGAGTCAGCCCTTTCCTTTGAAATCTCTTTTGCCTCTTGCATAGTTTGAACCTCTAAGGCTGCAATCCTTTCTAATCTACTTTCTTTTGTAGGTTGACATGCAGCAAAGAGAACTAGTGCTAAGATAGGTAATAAAAACTTTTTCATATTATTTTCTTTTAAACCAAAGATTATTATCTCTTTGTATTTGGTCTTTTCATTTTATAACTTGTTGCAACTCTTCCACTAGAAATGTCATTTAACTTCCTCTTCAAAAGAGTTCTTCTAATTGAAGATAACCTATCGACAAAGACTTTTCCTTGAAGGTGGTCAAACTCATGCTGAAACACTCTTGCTCTTAGTCCTGTTAGTAGTTCTTCCTTTTCATTAAAGTTCTCATCAAAATATCTAACCACAACACTACAAGGTCTGCTAACCTCTTCGTGAAGCTCTGGAAGGGAAAGGCAGCCCTCTTCAAACGTCCACTTCTCTTCTGAAACCTCTATAATTTCTGGATTAATGAAAACTCTCTTAAACCCATCTGCCTCAGGATATTTCTCTGCGAATGGTTGTGCATCAATAACTGCCAAAGAAATCGACAAATCAATTTGAGGAGCAGCTAATCCCACACCATTTGCAAGATACATTGTCTCAAACATATTGCTAACAAGCTCCGACAATAGCGGATAATCCTTGTCGATTTTGTTTGTCATTCTTCTTAGTACCGGGCTTCCATAGCCAACTATTGGTAATATCATATATTTCTTTATTCTAATTCATATAACTTTGTAGCAAGATAACCGCAGAAACTGTATCAACTAATGCCTTATCTCTACGTTGTTTTTTCTTTGCTCCTGAAAGCAAAATTGTTTGGGTAGCAATCTTAGAACTAAAACGTTCATCTATCCTAATAATTTTCTTTTCTGGATACTTCTTACCTAATGCCTCAACAAAAGGTTCTATGTAAACGGAACTTTCCGACAGAGTATTGTCCATCTGCTTAGCTAAACCAACAACAAACTCATCAACAACTTCCTTCTTTAAGTAATCATCCAAAAATTCAAATATCTGGTCAGCCTTAACAGTTGTTAGGGCTGTTGCAATAATTCTTTCATTATCGCTAACAGCCAAACCAACTCTTTTATGTCCGTAGTCAATTGCTAGAATCCTTCCCATCTATTTTTGTACGAAATGAAAGTGAGAACCATAACGTTCAAATGCAGCTCTATCCAATTCTTCTCTATGGTCTGGATGAGCAACAGAAATAAGTAGTCTTGCTCTTTGTTGTAAGCTCTTTCCATAAAGATTAATAGCACCAAACTCAGTAACAAACCAGTGAATATGATTTCTTGAAGTAACCACACCAGCACCAGGAGTTAGGATATTTGCAATCTTAGAAATTCCATTCTTAGTCATAGAAGGCATTGCAATAATAGCCTTACCTCTATCGGAACGAGATGCACCATAAATATAATCTACCTGTCCACCAACACCACTATAGAACTTAGAACCAATGCTATCAGCACAAACCTGACCAGTTAGGTCAATTTGTAGTGCAGAATTGATAGCAGTCATCTTAGGTTGTTGAGCAATAATAAAAGGGTCATTAGTATAAGCCACGTCCATCATTCCAACCATTGGGTTATTGTCGATGAAGTCATAAACCTTTTTAGAACCCATTAGGAAAGTAGCAATCATCTTGCCATTATCTAGCTTCTTGTTCTTACCATTAATAACACCGCTTTCAACAAGTGGCAATACACCATCAGCAAACATTTCAGTATGTATTCCTAAATCCTTGTGAGAACCTAGTTGAGCCAAAACAGCATTAGGAATTGCACCAATACCCATTTGCAAACAAGCACCATCTTCAATTAACTCTGCACAATACTTACCAATAATCACCTCCTCGTGAGTTGGGTCAGAGAAATGAGCAGGGAAAAGAGGAGCCTCGTGATCAACAAAAATATCAATCACAGACATTGGAATCAAAGCATCACCATAAGAGCGAGGCATACAAGGATTAACAACCGCAATAACAATCTTAGCCTTTTCAATAGCAGCCAAAGTTGCATCAACAGAAGTACCCATTGAAACATAACCATGAGCATCTGGAGGACAAACCTGAAGCATTACAACATCAACAGGAAGGTACTCTTGACGATAAAGTTTTTGAGTTTCAGAAAGCAAAACAGGGATATAGTCAGCATAACCAGCCTGAACACCTTTTCTAACATTAGCTCCAACAAAGAAAGCATCGTGTTGGAAAACCCCTTCAAACTCTTCACTAGCATAAAGAGCTTCGCCCTCAGTATGCAAGTGATGAATATATACATTTTTGAATTCTTTATTTCTACCTCTCTCAATCATAGCATCAACTAAACACTGAGGAGTAGCTGCAACTGAAGAAAGGTGTATATGGTCTCCTGACTTAATCACCTTAACCGCCTCTTGTGGCGTAACCGACTTATATGTTTTTTGTGTCATTTCTTATATGTATTTATCTGATTAAACAAAATTTAAGATGCAAAATTACTCAATCCTTTTGAAAAGAGGAAATAAAAGAGGAATAATAGTATTAAGATACCTATTAGAATCTTATTTTACATTAGAGATAAAGAACAAAAACACAAAGAACATTATGGCAACCTAAGACACAAAAACACAGAGAAGAAACTCAATTAAGGGTTAGTGGGTGAGATGTTTTCTGAATCTTGGATTTTAGGATTAGAAGAATTGTTTTTAACGTTCATCATTTCTAAAAAACTGAGGAAAGAGGCGGCACCAATTGCAATAAGAG
>JAGNRX010000239.1 GCA_017988355.1 Bacteroidales bacterium
CTAATTGCTGAGAATTAATAGAAAATTGAAATTGTGGCAGTTGTTCTGGGGTTGCTGTTGTACAGACATTAGTTGCTTCAAATGAAAATTCATAATTTGTATTTGGCAAAACTGGCACCGTTGTTTGATATACTATTAAATTAGGGGTCGATGCTCCATTTGCAACAAAAAACTTCCCTCCATTATGAGTACAAGAAGAAAACATATAATGATACCTACTTCCAAGAGTTACTATATTGTAGTTTCCTGCTGGCCATAAATCTGTTGAAAGGTTTAATTCTGTTGTAAATCCAAGATTCCCTAATTCAAAATCTCCATTATAGACTAAGTTTTCTTCATCTACATAATAGGCTTCAAGAACATATTGTATGCTATTATTTATTGTAGCTATTGGATTTGAAATAATTGTATCGGAAAGCCCTGTTTGTGGTGACCAATGATAGTAATCTGCTCCTTGAGTTCCATTAAGCTGAAGAGTAAATGGGGTTGTTGGATTATTATATATGGGATCATTTGGACTTATTGTAACAGTGCATGTATCAATGTCTATCAAAGTTCTATTATTGGCAAATACATAAGTGTTTGTCGCAACAAGTAAAATAAATATAATAACTATACTAAAGTTTTTTCTCATATCTATACCTATCTAAGCACTTCTATTGAACCCACGAAGTCTAAATCTTTTATCTTACTCCTTCCAATAAATCTATAAAAATAGGTTCCAGTTGGAGAATTAGTTTTTGCTGGATCCCAAAAGTCTGAAATAATTTTCATATTCTTTATGGTGTATATTATCTTTCCTTGCCTATTATAAACAATTAATTCATTATCCAAGAAGAGTCCACCTTCAAACAAATCATGGATTTCAAACACATCGTTTATCCCATCTCCATTTGGACTAACCATATTGGGGAACATAAGCTTAATAACATTCAAAGACAAGTAAATATTACTATCACAACCATTTGATGAAGGATAAACCAAAACATAAAGCCCATCTTCTTTTTCATCAAAACCATTAAGCTTATAAGTATCTCCTCTATAAATATACTCAAATATTGTGTCAGAATATATAGGCAATGATGTTATTGTGAGAATGTGAGTGCTATCAATAATATTATTATTTTCAAAACGATAGCTATAAATCCCTACCTGATTAAAGGCTGTATCGTAATATGTATAAGGGAAATCATTCTCACATACTAAGATATCTAAATAACTCGTGGTGGGAATGGCTAAAGTATCAACTAATATAATATTTATAGTATCATAAGCCTTGCAAATCTTTTTCAATGAAATATTATCAATTGCAAAATCATTCGCCCATTGTCCAGTGTTTAAATCTTTTATTGTTATTGTTGCTGTGGTATTATTACCACTATTCCAAACTTCCCCATAAGAAGTCCAAACACATGGAGAATCATTAACTCTAAGCGTATTTCCTATCTGAGTATTATTGATGTTAAATTGGAATAGAGCTAACTGATCTACTGGGTGTGTTGGGTTTGCATCTATTGCTGTTACCTCTGAAGAAAAATAATAATCTGTATTAGGAGTTACACTGACTTGAGATTGGAAAACAACTAAACTATTATACATAGAGCCATTTCCTACATAAAAATTACCATCATGAGTACAAGGCATAAAACCATCATGCAAGTTTTGACCATTATCAGTAACGCCATATCTACCTTCTTGTAATGGCTTTGCACCTAAAGTATATTCAGTAGTAAATCCAGTGTTTCCTAATTCAAAGTCTCCATTATATACTAAGTTTTCTTCATCTACATAATAAGCTTCAAGAATATATTGCATGCTATTATTGATTGTAGCTATTGGATTTGAAATAATTGTATCAGAAAGCCCTGTGGCTGGCTTCCAATAATAATGAGCTGCCCCTTGAGTTGCATTAAGCTGTAATTGAATAGGATTGTCTGAATAGATTATAGTATCACTTGGACTAATTGCGACAGTGCATGTATCAATATCAAACAAATCAGAACTATTAGCATAAGTATTTACTGACACAAAAAGCATTAAGAGAATAACAAAGTAGAAGATTTTATACATAAAACTGATTAGAAATTATTACTGCAAATATAAACTAAAAATCATTATGTTCTATTATTTTCAACATATTTTTATTACTTTTGCATATAAATCAAACAGCTATTTTATATGAGAACAAAACTTATTACATTATTCTTTATTATGGGGTTTATAGCGACTAGTTCTTTTGGTCAAAATTCCATTAATATTATACCTCAACCTGTAAGTGTTAAGTTGGATAAGTCCTCAACATTTAAATTTGATAATAACACTAAGATAATTGCTAATTTTGATTCAAAGGAATATTCTGTTGCAGGGTATCTTCACTCTAAACTAAAGGCATACAATACTGATATAAAACCTATCCATCCTAAGAAGGATAATCCTAAATACAATACTGCTAACTCAATAATATTTATTCTCTCTTCCGACAAGGTCTTAGGGAAAGAGGGTTATCAAATTGATATTCTCGGTGATAAAATTACTATCTCGGCTAATGAGAATAATGGATTCTTCTATGGAGCTCAAACTCTTATTCAAATCATTATGACTGCCCAAACAGATAAAGCGACATCTTCAATTCTTATCCCAACAGGTGAAATAATAGATTATCCTCGTTTTTCATATCGTGGCAAACACTTAGATTGTGCAAGACATTTCTTCTCAACTAAGGAGGTAAAGGATTATATAGATATCCTCGCTTTTCATAAGATAAACACTTTCCACTGGCATTTAACCGATGACCAAGGTTGGAGAATAGAGATTAAGAAATATCCTAAAC
>JAGNRX010000240.1 GCA_017988355.1 Bacteroidales bacterium
GCCTTTATTAGTTCTTTTTTCACTAATACTTTCTTCATTACTTGATAGAGTAAGAATCAGCAACTATATAATAGAATGAAAGGTATGCTTTTCCTGTCTTTGCTTTCTCTTCTGCAATTCTTGTGCGGAAATTAGCTATTCTTTCTGCCTCTGAACTTGCAGCAGCTTCGTTTTGTGCTTTTTTCTCAGTATCACAGCCACCACCTTCTTCTTCGCCATGCTTTTCTGCTGTCTTATCTTTTAGTCCTTCTTCCCATTTTAATAAATACGCTTCATCAATTCTTTCTTCTTGAACTTTTCCTCTAACTGAAATCATAGCGTTTACGCATTCTTTTTTGAAAGCTCCTACTTGTTCTGATGCTTCAATACGTAGAGTTTTTGTATCATCTGAACCCATTAAGAATATCTTCTTTCCGCCATGTGCACAAGTGTGTGTGCATAATCCTTCTATGATAATTGTTGTGTCAATCAATCCTTCTGCTTTAATAAGCAAATCATCCACTGAGTATGTTGCAATAGCCGCTTCTTCTGTCTTGTTTTTGTTTGAATTGCAGCTGCTTATTGTTAGCATAGAAACAACGCCTATGCAAGCAATTAATAATAATGATGGTTTTCTCATTTCTTTTTTTTTTGTTTGAAGAATACAAGTGATTAATACTCTTTTCTTCTATTGTTAATACTTAATTTAATAATTCAATCTCTAATGTCCTCTGCTCTATAAAGTTGATTCTGGTTAAGAATAAGTCTATTTAAGTTCTTATTATTATATCATTTAGGTCAATTGAATTGCAAAGTAAGTCAATTTTTCCAATATACTTGCATGTTTTTTTGTGAAAAGCCTATTAGTTCTCTTCTATTTTTCCAATTTTAACTATCTTTGCAACTCAAAATTTATATGTTTTATGAAAGATGTTCGTCGAAAATTTAAGTCCACAAGTCCTTTGAAAAAGATTTTATTCTTTAATTTCTTTTCAATTATACTTGCAGTTCTATTCTTTGCATTAGCATTACTTATAAACTCTTTGTTCGATAGTTTCTATGATGATATTTGTTTCTATGAATCCATTAGCAGTAATTTAAAGAATATACCCATTTATATTTATATTACATCTATAGTTTGGAGTTATTCAATGGTTGCTCTTGTTCTATTCACTACTATCTTTGAAACAAAATCTAAGAACTAGAGATTCATTTATTTGGTTTACTGCCTTAAAATTAAAAAGAGATTCCTTATGAAAAACATTCGTCAAAACTTTAAGTACTTAAACCCAGTCCAAAAGGTTTTATATTTTAATGCTTATGCTATTGTATTTGCGAGTATATTCCTTGTTCTTTCATTTTTTATTAATCCTTTGTTTAATGATTTGTTTGATGGTAAGCCCTATATGGAATCAATAATGGAGAACTTAAATAGTGTTTCTTTTTATGCCGTTGGAGTAGTTTGGGGTTATTTCATGGTTGCATTTACTTTGTTTTCCATTCCGAAACCTCCAAAACCTAAGAAATAAATCGTTAGATATAAAATATTAGTAATTAAGGTAAATTTATTGTTAATATTCTTTGTGGGTATGAATAAATTGCTAACTTTGTGGCTTAAATAAACTATTTAACCAATAAAAATAATTAGAATATGGCATTCAATCTAAGAAACAGAAGTTTTCTAAAACTATTAGACTTCACCCCAAAAGAAATTCAATATATGTTGGATCTTGCTCGTGATCTTAAACGTGCAAAATACGCAGGAACAGAAGTTCAAACCCTAAAAGGAAAGAATATAGCTCTTATATTTGAAAAGGATTCAACACGTACACGTTGTTCTTTTGAAGTTGGAGCATTGGATCAAGGAGCTCACGTAACTTATTTAGGACCTTCAGGAAGCCAAATTGGTAAGAAGGAATCAATGAAAGATACTGCAAGAGTTCTTGGAAGAATATATGATGGTATTGAATACCGTGGTTATGACCAAGCAACAGTTGAAACATTGGCAGAATATGCTGGAGTTCCTGTTTGGAATGGTCTAACAACAGAGTTTCACCCAACTCAAATCCTTGCTGACTTCCTTACAATGACAGAACATATTGATAAGCCTTTAAATCAAATTACATTCTGTTACTTAGGCGATGCAAAGAACAATATGGGTAATTCACTAATGGTAGGTGCTGCAAAAATGGGTATGGATTTCCGTGCTGCTGCTCCAAAATCATGCCAACCAGAAGCAAGCCTTGTTGCAACTTGTCGTGAGATTGCAAAAGAAACAGGAGCTAAGATAATGATAACTGAAAATGTTGAAGAAGCAGTTAAGGGATGTGATTTCCTTTACACTGACGTTTGGGTTTCAATGGGAGAACCAGCAGAGGTTTGGGCAGAAAGAATTAAAATGCTTCGTCCATATCAAGTAAATATGGATGTTGTTAAGAAAACAGGTAATCCTAACGTTAAGTTCCTACATTGTTTACCAGCTTTCCATAATTTAGAAACTCAAGTAGGAAGAGAAATCCACGAAAAGTTCGGTTTAGATGGCATTGAAGTAACAGAAGAAGTGTTTGAAAGCCCAATGTCAATAGTATTTGACGAAGCAGAAAACCGTCTTCATACAATTAAAGCAATTATGGTTGCTACATTAGGTGACTAATAAGTTTAGAGGCTTTGACTTTTAAAAATAAATACTAATAAGAAATCCTTATTCCATTGTGAGTAAGGATTTTTTTATGCTTAAAGTTTCCTCCAAATTGTTTTTGCTGTAGCGCACACTTTTTCACTACCCTTAGTTTTTATTGTATGTATAAACGATTCATTCTCTATATCATTTTTAGT
>JAGNRX010000241.1 GCA_017988355.1 Bacteroidales bacterium
CTCCCCAAACTTGGCTTAAAACTTGAAGGAGTTAGTGTTTCTTTGGTCTTAAGAAGAGTTTTAGCAAAATAAAGTCTTAATATTTTCTCAGTAAAGAAAGACTTTAATTAAATATTTTGCCAATTCCCTTAAATAAGAATTTGCTTATTTAATTTTCCTGCTCATTTCTTAAATAAGATTCTTCTTATTAAAGTTTTTCGTCAATTTCTTAAATAAGAAAGTTTAGACAAGAAGATAAGGATAAGAAAAGAACCTATCCAAACTTGGCTTAAGGCTTGAAGAGGTTAGCGTTTCTTTGGTCTTGCGAAGAAGTGTAGCCATATAATCCATATAAGACCTATAATTATATAGTGGAATGGTCGTCCAATCCAGTCATGTACACACTCATAGCTTTGAGGGTGATTTAGGAGGACTGAAGTTAGGCTTACTATTCTTATTATATTGAAGAATAAGACAACGAAGATTGAACATAGGAAGTAGATCATCCTCTTCCAAAGCTTGTTTGGGAGGACTAACATTATCATTAAGACTTGGAAGATTTGCTTTATGCCCGAGCAGTCTGCAACTACTTGCATTATACAGTAGTATTCTTTCTCTTGTAAGGCATTTAGGGTATAGAATTTTATGCTTGAATCCACTGCATCAAAAGGACTTGTGAAGAATATATTGGATAGGAATTCTGTTCCTTTAAATGCTATAAGGGTAAAGAAGCGAAACACCTCTTCGGTATAAGGACCAAATAGCCAAGCATTCATATTGGTATTCCAATAAAGTTGATGAAATCCTATGGTTACAAGGCAAAAAAGGACAAAGTCCTTTATTATTGGATTTCTCTTTATGAATTTGATAATTCTTTTTAGATATTTGATAATTTTTTTTCCCAGTTCCATGCGCTAAGTGTCATTTCGTCTAAGGTCTTTCTTGCTTTCCAGCCTAATTCCTGCTCTGCGTATTTGGTATCTGCCCATATTTGGATTATGTCGCCTGCTCTTCTTTTTCCAATTACGTAGTTTAGTTTTACGCCTGATGTCTTTTCGAAGCTCTTTATTACTTCTAAGACTGAGAATCCATTACCTGTTCCTATATTAAAGAATTCAAGGTTGGCTTTATTCTTATTACTAAAGAATCTATCCATTGAAACAACATGTGCTTCTGCTAAATCAACAACATGGATATAGTCTCTTATGCAAGTTCCGTCAGGTGTTGGGTAATCGTCTCCAAAGACTGTTAGAGCTTTTCTTTTACCCATGGCGGTCTGTGTGATAAATGGCATAAGGTTATTTGGTACGCCGTTAGGGAATTCTCCAATTATACCACTCTTATGAGCTCCAATTGGATTGAAATATCTTAAGGCTATTGCTTTTATTCCTGTTGTTTGGGTGGTGAAGTGAAGGATATCTTCTGCCATTTGTTTGGTATTGCCATAAGGTGACTCGGCAAATTGTGTTGGTGAGTCTTCTTTGATTGGGAGTTTGTCTGGCTGACCATAAACGGTGCAAGAAGAAGAATGAACAATGTATTTAATATTGTGTTTCTTCATATTATCAAGCACATTTAGAAGTATCCCTATATTGTTTTTATAGTATTCGATTGGCTTTTCGCAACTTTCTCCAACGGCTTTAAAGGCTGCAAAATTTATTATTCCTTCAATATCATCATGGGTGTTGAAAAGGAGGTTGCACTCTTGCTCGTTGCTTAAATCAACTTTGATAAACTCTGGTCTAATGCCTGTTATCTTTTCTATTCTATCAACAGAGTCAATGTTTGAGTTTGAAAGGTCGTCTGCAATTACTACATTATAACCTTTTTCTTGAAGTGCAACGACGGTGTGGCTGCCAATAAATCCTGTACCTCCAGTAACTAATATTGTTTTCATATCATTCTATTTATTAAAGAATTGTAATACCTTAGAAATTATATATGCTATTGTTTTATAATCAAGTTCTGTGTGCATTGGAAGGGAAAGAACTTCATTGCTTAGCTGATCTGAAATGCTCATATCTCCATTTTGATTAGCAATTTGAAGGAAGGCCTCTTGTTTGTGAAGAGGGATTGGATAGTAAACCATTGCTGGGACTCCGTTCTTTTCTAAGTAGTCTTTGAGTTCATCTCTTCTTCCGTCCAAAACTTTAAGTGTATATTGGTGATAGGCATGTGTTGAGAAGGAAGACTCTTTTGGGGTAATTAAGCCTTTGGTATCTTTGAATGCGTATGAGTATTTTGTTGCTGCTTCATATCTTAGTTTGCAGTACTTATCAAGGTATTTTAGTTTAACATCTAATATTGCAGCTTGAATGGTATCTAAACGAGAATTAACTCCTAAGACTTGGTGGTGATATCTTATTTTCATTCCGTGATTGCATATCATCCTTATCTTTCCAGCAAGTTGGTCATCATTAGTGAATATTGCTCCACCATCGCCATAGCATCCAAGATTTTTTGAAGGGAAAAACGATGTGCAACCTATATGACCTATTGTTCCAAGCTTTTGAATCTTTCCATTACTAAACTTATAGTCAGCCCCTATTGCTTGTGCGTTATCTTCAATAACAAATAAATCGTATTTCTTTGCAATATCCATTATCGCTTCCATCTCACATCCTTGTCCGAAAAGATGGACTGGTATAATTGCTTTGGTGTTAATTGTAATTGCTTTCTCAATGTTTTTTGCTGTTGCATTGAAACTCTCGTAGTCAACATCAACCATAACAGGGCGAAATCCTAATAGACCAATAACTTCTGCTGATGCAATAAAGGTGAAGGCTGGAACAATGATTTCATCGCTGGATTTAAGG
>JAGNRX010000242.1 GCA_017988355.1 Bacteroidales bacterium
TTTCAATATAAAGCTGAAAATGATATTAATTATACTACTATTAATATTGAAGGAGAAAGCACAATTCAAGTAATATTAACCAATCTCTCACCAAGCACAACTTATCAGTTTAGAGTTTTTGCTACAAGCAATTTTTCAACCTACTATGGTAATGAATTAGAATTCTCTACTCCTGAAATACCAATGATAATAACTACCTATCAACCCTCTTCAATAACAATTAGCTCTGCAACATTATTAGGGAATATATATGATGGAAGTGAAGTGGTTTTGTTTAGAGGAATAGAATGGAAACAAGCCTCTGATTCAGTTTTTCAAAGGGAATTTATTCTTGATGCTGAACCTGGAGATATAAGCTTAGGTATAGAAAACCTAACATCTAACACAGAATATAGGTATAAGATATTTGCAAGAACAGAAACAGGCTTTTCTTATGGGAATGAGGTTAGCTTTATAACAAGTGAAATAATTAACCCTATTGTTAGCAACATAACAATAAGCAATATTGACACCAATTCAGCTCATTTCTACGGAACAATCACGGAAGGTAATACACCAATAATTCTCTGTAAATTTTCAATTATGAAATGGGGTCAAGAAGAAATCTCATCACATGAAATTTCAAATAATGTATTAGACCTTACAATTGACACCTTGGAAGAAGGAACTACATATTATATTGCACTTTATGCTTTAACAAGCTTTGGTCTTACTCGAAGTGAAGTTACTTCTTTTATGACTCTTGGAACACATAATATAGGATTAAATGATATAAAAGATAAAGATTCATTTATATCAATCTATCCAAATCCTTCAAGTGATATAATCAATATTAAAATAAACAATCTAAATAATGACCACAGCCAACTACTTATTGTTTCCGACATCAAGGGAAGGGTAATTGATAAAAAACAAATACACACTGCTTCTACAACTTACGATATTAGTAAATATGCAAAAGGAGTTTACACTATTACATTAATTTCAGATGGTGTTAAGCATACAAAAAAACTTATAGTTAAATAACCAAATACATAGATTGAGATGAAAAAATTATATATCTATATTATAACAATAATTTGTATAATATTTGCCGGTAAGGAAGTAAAAGCACAATACACCGACATTAGTTATTTTATGAGAAACGTTCCTACTTCATTTAAAATGAACCCAGCTAATACACCTGTTGCAAAGTTCTATCTAAATATGCCTATTGCTGGAATAAACTTAGAATTTGCAACATCTGGTTTCTCTTACAGTGACATTATAACTAGAAGAGCTGACGATTCACTTCAAGTTGACTTAAATAAATTCTACAATAAGCTAACCGATAATAACTACTTAAAATTTTCAAATAATATAGAATTATTTGGTCTTGGGTTTCAAGCAGGAGAAAAAAATTATATTTCAATTGGATTGGATTTAAGTATGGATGGGAACATAAATTTCTCTAAAGGATTATTTGGATTTATTGTTAATGGGACAGAATCAGATAATAATCAATCTGAATTCATTAATAATAAGATAATTTCACTTAATGCATTTATTGCTCCTTCTATTTCCTATTCAAGAGTTGTTAATGATAAGCTTACAGTTGGTGCAAGAGTTAAATTGCCAATGGGAATTGCAAATATAACTACAGATAAATCAGAACTATCAATAGACTTTAATGATGATAAGATAACTGCAACAAGTAATTTCCTAGTAAGGACATCTAATATTATTGGTTCTTTTAATTTCAGTGGATTAGACAGCGCTTCAAATGCGGAGTTTAAAACAAATACAAGCGACATCATCAACCAAGCAAAGAAAAACATAGGTCTTGCATTTGATTTTGGTGGGTCATATAAGTTAAATAATACTATGGTTGTAAGTTTAAGCATTCAAGACCTTGGTTATATCAATTGGGGAGCTAATGTTTCTTATCTACAATCAAAAAATCCAAATGCATCCTATACATTTAATGGATTAGGTTCTGTTGATTTTAATGACAACAATTCTTTTTCAGACAGATTAGATGAAATAGCAGATAGTTTAATGACAAGCTTTGATCTTGAAGCCGTCGAGGGAAAATCTTATACACAAATGCTTCCTGCAAAAATCTACGCTGGTTTTACTTGGAATTTTGCAAAGACGCAGTATCTTAATGCCCTCTACAAAGGGGCATTTGGAAATAACTATTCCGATCATTATATATCAATTTACTATTCAACACAACTTGAAAGATACCTTAACTTTTCTATTGGAAACACATTCGCTTTTGAAAACCACTTTAATGCTATTTCAGCTATCAACCCAAGTCTTGCACTTAACCTAAACCTATATATGATTAACTTCTATTTTGGAGGCTCACTAAGATCATCATATAATTTAGCAAAAATAACAGGGGTAAATGTATTTGCAGGAATGAACATAGCATTTGGCTACAAAAACTACTGGGAAAAGAAAGATGTAAAAGAAAATGGTGACATTCCAGAACAAGAAAATTCTAAAGAATAAAGATAGGAATTGCTTATATTATTATAATAATAAATAAGAAACACATATAAAGTTAATACTAACAAAATATAATAACCCCTTTAGTAGTTATTATGTATTGAAATAAACATAAACAGAGAAAACAACCCAATATTGAAAGCATCGTTCACATCATACAAAAAGCTAATAATACTATTATTTTTAATTTCTTTTTTAGTTTCGTGTTCAACTAAGAAAAATAAATGGTATAATAGAGCTTATCATACAACCGTGGCTCATTATAATGCTTACTGGAATGGTAATGATGCTTTCAAG
>JAGNRX010000243.1 GCA_017988355.1 Bacteroidales bacterium
ATTCTAATATTGTCTTTTTTGATGGAAAGGAATATTTCACCCCAACAACATTTCTTTTAAATGGAACCATGAGGCAAAGGCTTTTGGATGAGAAAATGATAAGAGAAAGAGTAATAAAAATTGAAGATTTGAAGAATTCCAAGAGAGTATTACTGATAAATGCTTTAAATTCTTTGGATGATAATCTTTCAGTTGAGCTTGAGAATGTCATTTTTTAGTGCCATTTTACTTAAATAACAGAAAAAACACTTGAGATTTAGCTTGCAAAAACTGAGTTAGAGAGTCAGTAAAATGAATCAAAGAAAGAATTTACTGAATCAAAGGAATAATTTATTAGATCAAAGAACTAATTTATTAGATCAGTGATTCATTTGGGCATAATTACTAAGCCAATTACAATAGAAATAGGCCTAAAAAAAAGCGACAAGTAAATAAATATTTGTCGCTTTTGATTTTCTATATTAAAGTATAGACTAGTGTCTTCTTTCTTTAATTCTCGCTTTCTTACCGGTCAATCCTCTTAGGTAGAAGATTCTTGCTCTACGAACAACTCCGCGTTTGTTAACTACGATTTCATGGATAAATGGTGATGACATCGGAAATATTCTTTCAACTCCAATTCCTCCTGATACCTTTCTAACTGTGAAAGTTTTTGTTGTGCCAATACCTGCGCATTGGATAACGTCTCCTTTAAATTGTTGGATACGTTCTTTTACACCTTCAATAATTTTGTATGATACTGTAATTGTATCTCCAGCTTGGAACTTAGGAAGATCCTGTTGTTCTGTTAAGCTGTCAACATATAGCATTAATTCTGGCTTACTCATTTTTTGTTTCTGTTTTAGGGATTAAACAACTTAATTAATTATTTCTTCACTTGTTTAACAACAGCAGTGAAAGCTTCTGGATGATTCATTGCTAAATCTGCAAGAACCTTACGGTTAAGCTCTATGTTGTTTTTGTGAAGTAGTCCCATGAATACTGAGTAAGAAACATCGTTCAGACGACAAGCTGCATTAATACGGTTTATCCATAATGCACGGAACTCTCTTTTTTTGTTTTTTCTATCGCGGTAAGCGTACTGTTGTCCTTTTTCCCATTTGTTTTTCGCAACGGTCCAAACATTCTTACCTCTTCCCCAAAAGCCTTTTGTGCGTTTTAGGATTTTTTTTCTACGTGCTCTTGAAGCAACGTGATTTACTGATCTTGGCATAATTTCTAATTTTTTTTCGTATTAGCGTTCTATCTTTTACGATAAAATCTTTTGGCTAATTACAATGGTTAATAACTCCTGCTTGGCAATAATTTATTTTCCTAGCATTTCAATGATACGTGGGGTATCGCACACGCTTACAGTACCTGTATGTGTTAGATTCCTCTTTTGTTTAGTCGTCTTCTTTGTCAGAATATGACTATGGTACGCATGCTTTCTTTTAATTTTGCCTGTTCCAGTTAGCGTGAAACGCTTTTTTGCACTGGATTTAGTTTTCATTTTTGGCATCTTACGTCCTTTTTTTTAGTTATGTTATTTATTAATGTTCTACTTTCACAAGTAGTAATTATTTCTTTTTATTATCTTATTTCTTTGGAGCTATAATCATCATCATACGTTTTCCTTCAAGCTTTGGTAGCATCTCAGGTTTTCCGTATTCAAGCAAAGCTTCGGCAAACTTCAATAGTTGCGTCTCTCCTTGGTCTTTATAAATGATTGTTCGTCCTCTGAATAATACATCAACTTTTACTTTGTTCCCGTCTTGCAAGAAACGAATAGCATGTTTTAGTTTGAAGTTAAAGTCATGTTCGTCGATTTGTGGTCCTAAACGAATTTCCTTAACAACAATCTTGGTGCTTTTGGCTTTCATTTCCTTTTGCTTCTTCTTTTGCTCGTATAGGAATTTTTGATAATCAATTACCCTACAAACTGGAGGATTGGCTGATGGAGAAATCTCTACTAAGTCCAAACCTAAATTATCTGCAATTTTAATGGCGTCTTTAATGTTAAAAATGCCTGCTTCTATGTTTTCACCAACTACTCTGACAACAGGTGCGATTATCTTATCGTTAATCTTATGTTGCTCTTCTTTTCTAATTGGTAGTCTTTTGCTAAATTGAACTCTTGTTGCTATAATTAATTCCTCCTAAATTTAGTTATGTAATATATTTTATTAATGTATTTATTCTAATTCTTTTTCTACTGCTTTTCCAACCATCTCTGCAAATGCTTCCATTGTCATCTCTCCAAGGTCACCCTCTCCATGTCTTCTAACTGATACGGTTCCTTTGCCTTCTTCGTTTTCACCAACAATAAGCATAAAAGGTATTTTAGCTAATTCTGCGTCCCTAATTTTCTTTCCTGTCTTTTCATTCCTTCCATCAATAGTTCCTCTTAGGTCAAAACTAGCGAGCAAAGATAATACTTTTTTTGAATATGATTCATATTTTTCGCTAATTGGTAAAATTATATATTGTTCTGGAGTTAACCAAAGTGGGAATTTCCCTCCTGTATGTTCGATTAAAACTGCAACAAACCTTTCCATAGAACCAAATGGAGCTCTATGAATCATTATAGGTCTATGTTTTTGATTGTCTTGTCCCGTGTATTCTAATTCAAAACGTTCAGGTAGGTTATAATCGACTTGAATTGTTCCTAATTGCCATTTTCTACCAATAGCATCTCTAACCATAAAGTCAAGTTTAGGGCCATAGAATGCAGCTTCTCCAATTACTGTAGTTGTTTCAAGTCCTCTTCCTTTACAAGCATCAACAATTGCACTTTCAGCTCTTTCCCAACT
>JAGNRX010000244.1 GCA_017988355.1 Bacteroidales bacterium
TAAGATTTGACGTGCATAAGGCTTAGAGCGGTCTTCTTTGTTTATGTTTGAGGGTGATGTTGAGCTGTAAAATATATCGTCAATACTATACCAAGCAACCTTTGCCCTATTAAATCCATATTCCCAGCCTAAGGAAGGTGATGTTTCTGGGAAAAGAGGGCTTGAAGAATTGTAGTCTTGTGGTGTGCTTGCTATGTGCCATGACCCAATAGCTCGCAAGTCAATTGAGGTTTTGGCAGATTCAAAATCATCAATATATGCTGTTCCAGAGCTTCCAATAACAGAAGGATTGCCAGGAATGAAATGTGCAAATTCTCCAGTAAGGGAAAGGTTTGAAGGAGCATTTGTTGAATAGAAAGGAAGTAGGTCAACAAGTTTTGTAATAAAGTTTACTTCTTTCTTATAGTTGAAATCAAAACCCCAAAGTGTATTACTCATCGGCTCTTCTCCATAGTTTACTTTCGTAGTAATTGGGCTTTCGTGAAGGTTTAGAAGTGTTGCTCCAAGATTGAAATCTTTGTTTAACTCATAGCTTGCCCTAAGTCCCATCATTCTTTTAGTTGTCATGCTGAAAAGTTCGTGGCTTTCTGTTGAAACAGTTATTGGTGTGCCAGAGCTTAGGTAGCCTTGATTAATGATTTTCACTCTACCCATTGCATAGTCAACCGTATAATCCACTCCCTCCATAAGCACAATTCCTCCAGCCATAACCTTAACCGAACCTTGTGGTATATTCATTCCATTTAATGATATCTCAGAGCCAGATTCCGATTTATATCTTCCTTCTAAGTAGTACTTATTTTTGTCAGGGTACTGCTGAGCTTGAGAGATTGTTAAGCTATAAAGTGAATCGAAACAGTATTTATTTGCAATATCTTCATCATCCAGTAGTGAGCGAAGGTCTTTACCAAAAGGCTCAACATAAGGGAAGATAACCATACCTCTATCCGAAACAATAGTCCCTCCGTTAACAATCGCATTATCGATAAAATCAAAAACTCCATCAGAGTATGGGTTTTGCTGGTTATCCATCCTATCTAAGCCAAACATTTGAAGCAGTGGCACGCCTTTTTTCGTTCCTTCATTAAAATATCCAGTAGGAATGCCTTGTTCGTCACCCTGATAAAGAATATTTAATCTGAAATCTTCCCTCTGAACTTGATAAGCTTGAAGAGAATATATATTCTTCATCATAAGCTTCCACATAGGGTTTCTAACATTCAGGGTTGAGCTTTTCAAAAGTTTTACAACTAAAGAATTAGGGTCGCCTATTCCTTCATCAGAAAACTCTCCAACTTGATATATTGTTGTGTCTCCAATTATTTGATAACGAAAAGCAACAGCCAAAATTTGGTCATTGCTTAGGGGTTGGTTAAGAGATATAAAACCAAGCCTTGCATTAAATGAATATTCAGATTGCGATAGCTTCCTTGCACTTTCAACCTTTTCGTAGTTCTGTCCTGCAACAAAACCCATTGATTGAAGGTATGAGCTTACGTTATTAATGTTTCTTATATTATCAATGTTTACAGCAGATAGTAAATCATTAGACCTCTTCCAGTCTGGGTAATTCAAGCCCGATGGATTCTCAATAAAAGGATTTTGTCCATAAGGTTTTCTTTCCCCAAGGTCTGCAAATCCTATTATATTTCTATTTTCATTAATTGCTGCTCCAACATTTGTTCGCCAAACTTCAATCTTAATTATGTTTACGTTGGAATTGATAAGTGGCAGAGAAGCCATAGCATTATTATAATTGTCATAGAAATACTGTGAAACAAAATAATGTTTATTTACCTCATATTCGTCAGCCTTGAAGTTGAAATCTCTCATCTGAGCTCCGCCCTCAACAGTTACACTACTCGACTGGGACTTCTGCTCCGAAAAAACAGCATCGACAAATAGCTTACCAAACTTTAGCTTAGTCTTAACACCAAACAGTGTCTGTGAGCCTTGAATTAGGGCAGTGGGCAAAGGAAAACTAATATTCCCTGCCTCAATAGCTTGAATGATATTGTCTTCTTTGCCTTCGTATTTTAGTTTTAGCTCATTTTCAAAAGAGAAGGTAGCACCTGTGTTATAGTTGAGTCCAAATGAAATAGCTTCTCCAATTTTTGCCGTAACATTTAATTGAATGTTCTCTTCAAAGTCAAATCTAGTAACACTCCTTTGGTTTTCTTGAATTGAAAGGTCGTCTCTATTATTATTAACAATTGCAAATCTTAACTCCGCACTCCCAGCTGGTCTAATGTCAATAGTCTGACCTCCGAAGATTGTCTCGAAAAGCTCTGAATTAACTCTCATTTGTGGAATAAGATTATCCAAGACCCCTTCGTGAGAGGCTGTCATCTTAGAACTTGCAGAACGATTCTTCCAATAGGAATTAATCATTTTGTCTAAATCGTAATCTTGATATTCTGCAAACGACAAAACCCTTCTTTCAATAACCAAATCGCCTATCCTCTTAATAAGAATATATTCATTGTTTTTCTCATCGTATTCGATAGAAGTAATAATGTTTGAGGGGTTGGAAAGATGAAGAGGACTTGTGCCTTCAATACCATAACGAGTGCTGTCAGGGTTAGACAAGTTGTGAGGTAGTTCATTTGAATAACCTCTTATAGAAAAAATATTAGAAATTAAAATAACGAGAAGGCATGCAAACCCCCAGCTACTGTTTTTTATCTTCATTCAAAAAGTCTGCTATAATACTTTTAATGCTTGCTTAATCAGTAATTCAACACTTAAATCAGGACTGT
>JAGNRX010000245.1 GCA_017988355.1 Bacteroidales bacterium
TAGATTCTTGCTTTGCTTTTTCAATATTTGAAAGGAGCTTTTGAAACTTAATGTTTTCAATAGCTCCTTTTTTCTTTGCCTTATTAAATAAGGACTTATCAATCTCATTATTATTAATTCCCTTAATAAGTTCCTGCATATTAGTATTTAAGCCTAATATCTTAGAGTTTGCTATCTTTGGTTTACTATTAAAAGGGCAAGCGTTCAAACAAATATCACAGCCATAAATATAACCCTCTAATCTAATACCCTCTTCAATCTCTCCTTTCTTAATCATATTCTGATAGCTTGAGCAGAGATTTGCATTTAATGTCTTATCATTATTTATAGCCTTATTAGGACAAGCCTCAATGCAAAGACTGCAATCTTTACATAAATCTTCTATTAATTCATTACTATAGTCTGTAGAATAGTTTGTTATGATTTCTCCAAGAAGTATTTGGCTACCATATTCCTTATGAATAAGTAAAGAGCTCTTTCCAATAAAGCCTAAGCCAGCCTCTCTTGCTATCATCTTCTCTGAAAAAGGGGAGGAATCGACAAAAGCAACGGCCTTAAAGTCTGGATATCTTTCTTGAATGCAGGCTATTATCCCATAAAGAGCTTGCTTTATTAGTTTATGATAGTCATCAAAGTAACTATAAGCAGCAAATTTCAAGTTATTATTACTGTCTTTAGAGTTGTTAAGTTGCAAGTCTGCAAACTCTTGCGTATTATAAGAAAGAATAAAACTAATGATTGATTTACCGTTTTCAAGTAGGAGGGAAGGGTTTTCTCTCTTGTCAAGGTTATTACCTAAGTATTGCATTTCAGCATTATAACCCTTGTTTAACCAATCAGAAAGGAAGGAAATATCATACTCTTTAGCCTTTACAGCCCCACAGTCTTGAAATCCAGTTTCTAAGGCTAAGGATTTAATAATCTTAAAGTCAATATGCTTATTCATTTATTAAATTCTATTTGCTGGAATTACTGTTCTTAGATACTGACTTTGTCAACCTCATAAGAGTAAATGGTTTTATCATCAATCATTTCTTTAATCTCTTCCACAAACTTATGAATAGAAATAAAGTGTTTCCTTGCCTTTAATGTTACTTCCAAGTCTTCTGTAATATCTTTAACAAAGAAACTAAGGTAGGACTTGCCTTTTGCTTTCTTAGCTAGCTTTGTTATTCTATCAACAAAGCTTTGGTTAATGTTTTCAATTGGTATAATAAGCTTAATCCCCTTACCAAATTTATCTAATACCTCATCTAATTCCTCTATTTGAAGTATCTTAAATTCTAAGTTGTTCTTTGAAGCCTCATCGCCCCATCCTTTCTTTCTAACCGTAGCCTTAATTAAAACAAATAAGCCTTCAATCAAATACTTATTTAGATTAATATAATCCTTACCAAATAGCATAATCTCCTTGCTTGATGTCTGGTCTTCAAACACAAACTTACAATAAGGTTTTCCTGTCTTGGTCTGTTTCCTTTCACAATTATTTAAAGAACCAATCAAATAAAGGGTCTTATCTTCAAAAGGAGCTAAGTCTTCAGACAGTTCATCAAGCTCTGTGTTTGCAAATAGTTTTCTTTCAAGTGAGTATTTATCTAAAGGATGCCCAGAAAGATAAAATCCTATTGATTCTTTCTCATTTTTTAGTATTTCAATGCTTGTCCAAGGCTCACAGTTAGGAATCTCTGGCTCATATAGTTCAGAATTTTCTTCCCCTCCAAACATAGAAACCTGGGAAGAGTTTTCCTTATCTCTAAATCTATTACCGTACTTAATTAACCTTTCAACAAAGGTCTCTTCGTTATTATTAGATGTCTTAAACTTTTGAAAATATTGTGCCCTATGTATATTGCTAAAAGAATCAAAAGCTCCAGAACTAATTAAAGCCTCAATGCAGCGTTTGTTTATTGTTTTCAAATCCACCCTCTCAATAAAGTCAAAAGGGCTTGAGAAAGCTCCGTTTGCTTCTCTTTCCCTCATTATTTCATTTGCCGCCTTCTCCCCAACACTCTTAACAGCTGCCAAGCCAAAGCGAATTGCACCTTTTTTGTTTACAGTAAAGTTTAGATCCGATTCATTAACATCAGGCCCTAAGACTGCAATTTTCTGTCTTTGTGTCTCTTCAATATAATATGTGATTTTCTTAATATCACTAAGGTTATGAGTAAGGATGGAAGCCATATACTCCGCCGTGTAGTGAGCCTTAAGCCATGCGGTTTGGTAAGCAATATAAGCATAACAAGTTGAGTGGGATTTATTAAAAGCATATTCAGCAAATTTCTCCCAATCCACCCATATCTTTTCAACTACATCAACATCTAAGCCCTTAGCCTTACTTCCTTCAATGAACTTCTCTTTCAATTCGTTCATAACAGCTATTTGTTTTTTACCCATAGCCTTACGAAGTTTGTCTGCTTGTCCTTTTGTGAAGCCTGCAATAGCTTGTGAAAGTTGCATGACCTGTTCTTGATAAACAGTAATGCCATAGGTTTCTCCCAAATACTTCTCCGTTATCTCTGGTAGAGCATAGACAACTGGCTCTCTCTTGTTCTTTCTTGCAATATAATTAGGGATATACTGCATGGGGCCCGGACGATAAAGGGCATTCATTGCAATTAAGTCCTCAAACCTATCAGGCTTTAGGTTTTGCATATGTTGACGCATACCATCACTTTCAAATTGGAAGGTTCCAATAGAATCTCCTCTTTGAAAAAGTTCAAATGTCAGCTTATCATC
>JAGNRX010000043.1 GCA_017988355.1 Bacteroidales bacterium
TGCAGCTGAGTGTACTGAGGGACCTGTTATTATTATTGCAGGGGCTGGTTCTGGAAAAACAAGAACTTTAACTTACCGCATAGCTCACCTTTTGGAACAAGGAGCTGACCCTTTCAATATCCTTTCTCTTACCTTCACCAATAAAGCAGCTAAGGAGATGAAAGAAAGAATTATATCTTTGGTAGGTGATAAGGCAAGATATATTTGGATGGGTACTTTTCACTCTGTTTTTTCTAAAATTTTAAGAATAGAGGCTGAGAGATTAGGCTACTTAAATACTTTCACTGTTTATGATTCTGAGGATTCAAAACGCTTGATTCAATCAATTGTTAAGGAATATAACTTAGATGATAAACTATATAATAAATCTTTGATTCTTAGTAGGATATCTATGGCTAAAAGCAATTTGATATCCCCTCAAGATTATATGAGTAATATTACTTTTGTTACTGAAGATAAGTCGATTAAAAGACCATATATTGGACAGATATACGGAGAGTATAACAATAGACTAAGAAGGGCAATGGCTATGGATTTTGATGATTTGCTCTTCAATATGAATGTACTTCTTAGAGATTGTCCTGACCTTTTGCTTAAATACCAAGAGAAGTTTAAATACCTTTTGGTTGATGAGTACCAAGACACCAATTATTCGCAATATGTTATTATCAAGAAGCTTTCAGCCAGGTATAGGAATATTTGTGTTGTTGGTGATGATGCTCAAAGTATTTATGCCTTTAGAGGAGCTAACATTAGAAATATACTTGATTTCCAAAAGGATTACCCAGAGGCTAAGGTTTATAAATTGGAGCAAAACTACCGTTCTACTAAGAATATCGTTAATGCTGCAAATTCTGTAATTGATAGGAATGTTGGAAGAATAGATAAAAAGGTATGGACAGCAAATGATGAGGGAGAGAAGATAAATTATCAGGAATGTGATAGTGATAAGAATGAGGCTAAGTGGATTTCTAGTATTATTATTAATAGGATGAAAAACGATAAGGCTAATTATAAAGACTTTGCAATTCTTTATCGCACCAATCAACAATCTCGTTCTTTGGAAGAAAGCTTAAGATTTTTGAATATCCCATATAGAATTTTTAGTGGAGTTTCGTTTTACGGGAGAAAAGAAATAAAAGAAGTCTTATCATATTTTCGTTTGGTTGTAAATAATAATGATGAGGAGGCTTTTCTTCGAGTAATTAACTTCCCAACAAGAGGAATAGGGGAAACTTCCCTAAATAAATTAAAGCTAATTGCAGCAGAGAATAATATATCATTGTTTGATGCAGCAATAAATCTTGACCCATCAAGTGGTATTTCTTCAAGAACGATGAATAATATTATTGGTTTTGCAACCATGATAAAGGCTTTTAATCTTGAATTAAACAAGATAGATGCTTTTGAATTGGGAACAAAGATAATTTCAACCTCTCATATAATTAAGTATTACAAAGAAGATGATGACCCTCTTTCAGATGATAGGATTGATAATATTGAAGAGCTTATAAATGCTTTGCAATCTTTTGTTTCATCCGATGAGGAAGCTCTTTTGGATGAATCAACAGGAGAAGAGATAGAATTAAGTAATAAAACCTTAGATGTCTTCGTTCAACAAGTCAGCCTTATGTCGGAGACTGACCGTGATGATGAAAAGGAGAATGATAGGGTTGCTCTTATGACAATTCACTCTGCAAAAGGCTTAGAATTTCCTTATGTTTTTGTTGCGGGATTGGAAGAAAACCTTTTCCCAAATGCTCTTAGTCTTGGTTCGAGAGTTGAGCTTGAGGAAGAGAGGCGTTTGTTTTATGTTGCAATGACAAGGGCTAAAAAAGAACTTGCTCTTTCTTGTGCACAGATGCGTTTTAGAAATGGACAAATGGTTTATAATGAAAAAAGCCGTTTCTTAGATGATGTTGATTCAAAGTTTTTGAATGAGGCTTTCACTGCTTCAAAAGAAAAAACAAACCCATTTGCTCAAGATGTTAAATATAGTCCTTCTCCAAAACGTAACTTAACAAGAATAGATACTCCTCTACCAAAACCAATTGGAGGAGTTCCGGTTGAGTCAATTGATGAGTTCAAACAAGGGGTTGAGGTCTTTCACGATAAGTTTGGTTTAGGCAAGATTCTATCTATTGAAGGAAAAGGAGATGATACAAAGGCAGAAGTGAGTTTTGAAATTGCAGGAGTTAAAAAATTAGTCCTAAGGTTTGCGAAATTAAAATTGAAAAAATAATAAACAAATTAATATAATACATATTAAATAATACAATGGAATATAACACAGAAAGAGATGAGATGATAATCCCTGAGTATGGGAGAAATGTTCAAAAAATGGTTGAATTTGCTTTAACAATTGAGGAAAGAGATAAGAGAAACGCTTATGTGAATTTGATAATAACAGCAATGTATAATGTTAATCCAGAGGCAAAGAATATTGTTGATTTTAAGCATAAACTATGGGATCATCTTCATATAATCTCAGACTATAAATTAGATGTTGATTCTCCTTACCCAATGCCAGACAAACAGGAGAGGCTGACTCCGCCACTACCTTTGAAATATAAGAATAGTAATATTAAGTTTGGTCCTTATGGAAAAGTATTGGAGTTGATGATTGAGAAAATAATTGAAATGGAGGAGGGAGAAGAAAAGCAACTTCTTATAACTCTTATTGCTCAACAGCTTAAGAAATCATATTTGCAATGGAATCGTGATTCAGTTGATGATGAATTGATTTTTAAACATTTTGAAGAACTTTCTAAAGGGCAGCTGAAACTCAATGAAGACTTTAGGCTAAACACAACAAGGAATATTCTTAACAACAATAATAGTAAGAAGAAAACAACAAATACAAAAAACACTAAGACGCAAAAGAATACTAAATATTCAGCAAGTGGCAATCAGAAGTTTTCTAATCATAATAACCATAAATAATTTAATCAATTATGAGTAAGTTTGAAATAATTGGAGGTAATAAACTAAGTGGTGAAATAACTCCTCAGGGTGCGAAAAATGAAGCATTACAAGTTATTTGTGCAACCCTACTAACAAAGCAGGAAGTTATTATTAATAATATTCCAAACATTAGAGATGTCAATAAATTAATTGAACTATTAGAATATCTTGGTGTTGAGGTTAAGAAAATTAAGGAAGGTTCATTCTCATTTAAGGCAGAAAACGTAGATATTAATCTAATTGAAACTGAAAAATACGCAGATTTAGCATGTCGTTTGAGAGGTAGTATTATGGTTGTTGGGCCAATGCTTGCTCGCTTTCATAGAGCATCAAACCCAATACCTGGAGGAGATAAAATAGGAAGAAGACGTCTCGATACTCACTATATTGGCTTTGAAAAACTTGGTGCAGATGTTCATTTCGATAAAAAGCATTCTCGTTATTCAATTAAGGCAAAACATCTTAAAGGTGCTTATATGCTTTTGGATGAAGCCTCCGTTACAGGAACAGCTAACATAATTATGGCGGCAGTTATGGCAGAGGGTAAAACAACTATCTTTAATGCAGCTTGTGAGCCTTATCTTTCTCAGCTTTGTAGGATGTTAAACTCTATGGGTGCTAATATTACAGGGGTTGGTTCAAATCTAATTAACATTGAAGGAGTAAAAGAACTTAAAGGTTGCTCTCATACCCTTTTTCCAGATATGATTGAGATTGGTTCGTTTATTGGAATGGCTGCAATGACAGGTTCAAGTCTAACAATTAAGGACGTAAACTACCAAGAATTAGGAATGATTCCAGATGTTTTTAGACGTCTTGGAATTAAGATTGAAAGAAGAGGAGATGATATTTATATTCCAGAACAAAAGGTTTACGAAGTAGAACGTTTTATGGATGGTTCTATTATGACAATTGCAGATGCTCCTTGGCCAGGTTTCACTCCTGACTTGATTTCAATTGCATTAGTTGTTGCAACTCAAGCCAAAGGAAGTGTTCTTATTCATCAAAAGATGTTTGAAAGCCGTCTTTTCTTTGTTGATAAATTGATTGATATGGGAGCTCAAATTATTCTTTGTGACCCTCATAGAGCTACAATTATTGGTTTAGAGAAACGCTACTCTCTAAGAGGTGTTAATATGGTTTCTCCAGATATTAGAGCAGGAGTTGCACTTCTAATTGCTGCACTTTCAGCAGATGGAAAGAGTGTGATTGATAATATAGAACAAATAGATAGAGGTTATCAAAATATTGATACAAGACTTAGAGCTATTGGTGCAGACATAAAAAGAATAGATTAATTATTAAGTTAATCTATTCTTTATTATTTATCTATGTGTATTTCTGTCTAAATCTCTAATTCTGAGCTTTTATTTAGTTCTCAGTATTTTGATTTCATTGTGAGGACTTAATAGAATTCCAGATTTGCTTTTCTTCTGGTTCAGTAATTGCTTTTCAAGTTCACTAATATAAGAACCTCTTGCTTTTATATTAGACTCAGGTATTCCTCTTCCAATCAAATAGTTTTTAATTGCTTCTGCCCTTAAACGACTGTTTTCTGCGTCTTTCTTTAGGTTGTAGCCTTCAGTTGGTATTCTACCTATAATTTCAATAACAAGTCTTGGATAGTCTTGTAGGGTTTTAACTGTTTCGTCAAGTGCGGAATAAGATTCTGGTAAAAGGGTAACATTCTTTAATTCATCAACATCAAAATAAAGTTCTCCTCTAATTGGAAGATTTGAACCAGCCTTAATCTCAACTAAACGTGCAGTAAGAATAGAGTCTTTGATTGCTTGAGCATGTGTTATCTCTCTTAAATAATTAAAGTATCCGTCTTTCTTTAAGCTAATAGAATAAGCAGTCTTAGGTAGTATCTTTACTCTTTGAGCTCCAGCATTTTCCCTTTCTAAAATAATATTTTCTGTTTCTCTGTCCTTAATAACAATATTTGCTGTAGTTCTTTGATGATTAGAACTATCAATAGGAAGAACAGTTAGAGGAGCAAAGTCGGTATTGATTGTTGCATGAATGGTGTGTCCAAGTCCTCCACTCGAAACATTATCAACAACAATAATATATTTTTCTCCTGCATTTGCATCAATATACATACCGTAAGCAATAGCTGAGTTTTTAGGGATATTTGTTAATTTTCCCTTTAAATCTAAGCCTGTCTTACCACCAATTTCTGTATTACTTGCTGAAAGAACGGAACGTATTGGTGCAACTTTATTACCAATAATTCTATTGCAAAAATATTTATTTGTGTATTTATAAACTAAGAAGTCATAATCATCAGAAGCAGCTTTTGGAGTTATATCGATGCAAAGTTTCCCGCTGTAAGGGATTTCGAGAATATACCAGACAGTATTATGCTCTTCTTCAAAAACGTTTTTAACTTTATCATCACGTTTAATTTCACTCACAAAACCATAACCTCTTGGAGGCTCTGTTGGTCCAAAAGAAATATCAACTTGTAGAGGTGCTGCAAAAAAACAATCAGCACAACGAGGAGGAAGTGGCACTTCCAAAACCTGTTCTTTAGGCCTTGCTTTCTTTCCTTTATTTGTTTTACCCTTAGTTCCTTGCTGTGCCGAAGCGTTTAAAAGAACAGTGATTAATAAAATAAAAGTTAATAATAATTTCTTTTTCATAAGATATTAATGAGTTTATTGTGCAAACATACTAATTAATCTTGAATTATAATACAAAATATTAAAGAAAATAATTAATAAATTCAATTGCTTATAAAAACATAAACTTTTTTTGTTGAAAAACTATAATAAGCTATCTTTGCACAAAATAACTAAATAATAATTTTATGGAAGCTTTAGTACAGACAAATTTTAATTTCAAAGGTCAAAAGAATCTTTATGTTGGTAAGGTTCGTGACGTTTATAATATTGAAAATGAATATTTAGTAATGGTTGTGTCTGATAGGATTTCAGCATTTGATGTTGTTCTTCCAAAGGGTATTCCATTTAAAGGACAAGTTTTAAATCAAATTGCTGAGAAGTTCCTTGATGCAACAAGTGATATAGTTCCAAATTGGAAGATATCTAGTCCAGACCCTATGGTGACAATTGGTTCATTATGCGAGCCTTTTAAGGTGGAAATGGTTATAAGAGGATATCTTTCAGGTCATGCTTGGAGAGAATATAAAGAGGGTAAAAGAGAACTTTGTGGTGTTACTTTGCCAGAAGGAATGAAAGAAAACGATAAATTCCCAAATCCAATAATAACCCCAACAACTAAAGAAGATGTTGGACATGATGAAGATATATCAAAAGAAGAGTTGATTAGCATAGGCTTAGTTGCAAAAGAAGACTATGAGCAATTAGAGAAATACACTTTAGCACTATTTGAAAAAGGAACTCAAATGGCAAAGGAGAGAGGTCTAATTCTTGTTGATACTAAGTACGAATTTGGGAAAAAAGATGGTAAAATATACTTAATTGACGAAATACATACTCCAGACTCATCACGTTATTTCTATTTAGAAGGATATAAAGAAAGACAAGACAAAGCTCAGCCTCAACGTCAATTATCAAAAGAATTTGTTAGAGAGTGGTTGATGGAAAACGGATTTCAAGGCTTGGAAGGTCAACAGATACCTGAAATGACAACTGAAATCATTAATCAAATATCAGAAAGATATATTGAGTTATATGAAAGCATAGTAGGGGAGAAATTCCAAAGAAAAGAAACCGATGATTTGTTAAAAAGAATAGAAGCAAATATCTCAACTTGGCTAAAAAACAATTAGAAACTCATTAAAGCAAAAGAAAACAATGAAAAAGGCATTTAATTATTTGGTAGTATTAATCATATTACCTCTGATATTTAGTTCTTGCAGTAAGGATAAGATATACGAAGACTCAATTAGCTTTCCAAACAGTTCATGGCAAAGAATAAAAGAGGGCAAAGATATTACATTTGAAAAGATTAATATTAAGTCCGTTAAAGATGATTATGATTTTAATATTTCTTTTGTTCACAAGCCTTCAATCAATGTTGATGCAATTAGTTTTATACTTAGAATAATATCCCCTTCAGGAATAAGCAAAGAAACAATTCACACAATAGAACTGAAGAACAGAGATAAGTCTAAATTTATTGGTAATAACCTTGGAGAGATAATTGAAATTAAGGAAGTTGTTAAGCAGTACTCAACCCTTCCAGAGGTGGGAGAATATAAAGTCGTAATCTCTAACTATTCTGAAAAATATGAAATTACAGGCTTAGAGAAAATCACACTTGAAATCATTAAGTCTAACTTAGACTATAAAATAGAAAAATAATGGCAGAGGAGTTAAGCATAAACCCTTATTACGATAAGCTTTCGCCAATACTCCAAACACTTCCAGAAACCCCTGGTGTATATCAGTATTTTGATAAAAATGGAATAATAATATATATAGGAAAGGCTAAGAATTTAAAAAATAGAGTCCTTTCCTATTTCCATAATGATATAAACCACAATTCCAAAACTCGTCTCCTTGTTCGTAAGATTTACCATATAGAGCTAATTCACGTTAACACTGAAACAGAGGCTCTACTCCTGGAATGCAACCTAATAAAGAAACATAGGCCACGCTATAATATCCTCTTAAAAGACGATAAATCTTATCCTTGGATACGAATAACCAATGAGGAGTTCCCTAAGATATTTAAGACAAGAAACCTTATTAAAGATGGCTCGCTCTATTTTGGACCCTATCCAAGCAAAAGAGGAATCAAAGAACTTATGGACATTATTCGTTTAATGTTTCGTTATAGAACTTGTAACCTCAAACTAAGCGAGGAAAGTATTAAGTCAGGTAAATTTAAACCCTGTCTTAACTATCAAATAAAGCTTTGTAATGCCCCTTGCATTGGAGAAGAAACAAAGGAGGATTATAATAAAACCATATCCATAATTAAGACTATGCTAAAAGGGGATTTCTCTTCCCTAATAAAGGATTTGAAACAAGAGATGATGCTTTTAGCAGAGGAGCTTAAATTTGAACAAGCACAAGAAATAAAGGAGAGGATAAGCCTTTTAGAGAACTACCAATCCAAAACATCTATAGTAAGTAGTAAGATAAATGATGTTGAAGTATTTGCCTACACAAGTGGAGATAACTCAATATTCTTTAATATGATGAAAGTTGTTGCAGGAATGGTTGTCTCTTCCTATTCAATGGAAGTTGTTAAGAAGCTTGAAGAAACAGACCAAGAAGTCTTCACCTCTGCAATAATTCAAAGTAGGGACAAGATGCAGTGGACGTTTAAAGAAATCATAGTACCTGAATATTTAGACTTGCCTGATGACTACCTAATACAAACAGTGCCTCAGATGGGAGAGAAGAAAAAGCTCCTTGAGCTATCCCTTCATAATGCTAAGTTCCGAAAGATAGAGAAATCAAAGAAAGCAACCTTACTTGATCCAGAACGCCATTCAAAAAGGATATTA
>JAGNRX010000044.1 GCA_017988355.1 Bacteroidales bacterium
TTTGCATGTTCAAGGACAAATAATCCGCCTGGCTTAACAAAGCTTTTAAGAACTAAGTCTGGGATAATGTCGAACTGCTTTAAATCGTAGGGAGGGTCAGCAAAAACAACATCAAAGCTCATCTGAGAGCGGCCCAAGAAGATAAAGGCATCGCTTCTTAGTGCAAAAAGGTTCTCAACTTCAAGTTCCTTAGCGGATTTCTTAATAAAGTCAATGCAACGTTGGTCTTGGTCAACAGAGGTTACTTGTTTTGCTCCCCGAGATATAAACTCAAAACTAATTGAACCTGTTCCTGCAAAAAGGTCGAGAACATTTAATTCTTCAAAGTCAATCTTGTTTCTTAGGATATTGAAAAGGCTTTCCCTTGCAAGGTCAGTTGTAGGTCTAACAGGAAGATTTGTTGGCGTCTTTAGCCTTCTTCCTCTTAATTCACCAGCAATAATTCTCATTATCTAACTAAGGTTAGGAAGTATTTCTGCAAGTCAAAGTTGTCAAACTCTAAACCTACTCTAATATTCTCCATTGGATTTGCATAAGAAACATCCTTGATGTACTTCCTTAGTGTTTGCTTTTCTTCAAACGAAAACTCATCTCCTGTTATTAGTAAATTAATTTCAGAGGTGTCGATTTTCAGCTGTTCTAATGCAAATAGGATATGGTATATCATATCACTGTCGGTCACATAGTCGAAGCTATTGCTGAAAGTGAAAGTCATGCCCTTGAAGATTACTATATCAAAAGAGTTTCCTCTCTTATAGAGGACTGCGGTATTGTTTGAAAGTTTTGAGATATCAAATCCATATTCTGCCATTACTTGATGTTGAGGAACGAATTTAGCTTTTGGCATAAGGATTTTTATTCCTGAATGTTGATACATTTGAGTTGCAAAAACCAAAACAGCATCTAATTTCTCAGAAATGCTTTCCAAAACAGCATCAGAACCATTTAAGAGAGCAACAGTGCGTATGTATTCTTTGGTCTTAGTATTATCATATAGTTTATAAGGAACAAAAACATTCTTGCTTGCCTGAACAATAATCCTAATGCTATTAAAATTGAATAATCTAATATCTATTGAGTTGAAACAAGCCTTCATTTCTGACATAACAGAAGTTATTCCTGTGGATAAATCTAATTTAAATTCACCCAATGCTCTTAGATTATATTTATTGTCAATCAAAGAGAAGTAGAACCCAGAAGAATTAATGCAGATGCATAAATCAGTATCTTGTGAGTTAATCTTCTCTTCTGATTTTATAAAGTTTTCTAACTTAAACTTATCCATATTATTTTCTTATTCCCAGTTTCCGTCAGTGATTGGTTGAGTAACATCTCCAACTTTCCATCCAGGGTAGCGATCTCTTGAAATTTCTTCAGCCTTTCTATTTATAACGTCCTGTTCTTTCATTCCCTTGGTATAAGTCATTATCTCAGCTGTTGCTTCAAAGGTAGCAACCATAATTCCTCCTCTATCAATAATGTCAGCCTTCATTCCAAATACTTCATTATCTGAATAAGGAATATACTTTAAGTTTTTGATATCTTTTTTAGGGGTTCTAATAAGTTTTTCTTCAATAAGTTTCTCAAGAGGATTAACACTTACTGTGTCTCTTGTAACAATTCCTGCCTTGATAGCCTGAGCCTCTGTTAGAGAATCTGGAATAATACCATATTTCTTAACCATGATAACTTTTCCTGTTTCAAGGAAGGTTAGCAATGAGTCAATATCACTACAATATCTTCCGTTTGTTCCTTTAAAAGCTTCTTGAATGGCTCTAATATCTTTTAATTTATTAATAACTTCTGTAGAACGTTTGTTGTATTCATCCTCAAACTTAAGTGGTCTCATGATACTTGTGTATAATACAAATCCTAATACAAGTATGCCTACAATAAGTACTATTGAAATAATGTCTCTGGTTTTCATCTCTATTGTTATATTTTATGTTTATTTAAATATCTATTTATTTGCTTGCAAATTTAGAATATTTCGTTGAATAAGTCATGCTTTAAGCTCAATATTTTATTTATTTTGTTCGATGTGATGCAAAACTACATCTATATCAGCATTTTGCAAAAGAATCTTTGATAGTTTTTCTGCAAAATAGACTGAGCGATGTTGACCTCCTGTGCATCCAAAGCAAATCATAAGGCTAGAAAACTTCCTTTCAACATACTTATCAACGCTTTGGGTAGTTAGATTCAAGACATTTTCAAAGAATAGCTTTGCATCCTCTTCCTTGTCTAAAAAATCTATAACTTCCTTATCCATGCCTGTTAAGGTCTTATACTGCTCGTATCTTCCTGGATTATGAATTGCCCTACAATCGAAAACAAATCCTCCTCCATTTCCTGAAATATCATGAGGATAACCTTTCTTATATGAGAAGCTCTTAATTGTTACTAATAGCTTTTTTGAAGAAATATCCATTAGTTTCTTGGAAGAAATCATTTTTTGAAAGATCCTTTTTAGCTCAGGTAGTTTTACATTCAGACTAATATTATCTTCCAACCATTTTAAATTAATAAGAGCAAAGGGAATGCTTTTAAGGAAATGCTCCTTCTTTTCAAAGTAGCCTCTAAAGCCATAAGCACCCATTGCTTGCATAATTCTAATATAGACATAGGCATAGAAAATCTCTTTAAATTGCTTCTGATCAACCTCAACATAGAATTTGAGTTCTGAAATATATAAATCTAATAGCTCTTCTCTAAAGCAAGGGCTTAAATCTGCCTTTGCATCAAATAGTAAAGAAGCTAAATCATATTGCAAAGCTCCTTTTCTTCCACCTTGAAAGTCAATAAAATAAGGCTTATTGTCAAAAATCATTATGTTTCTTGATTGGAAGTCACGGTAAAGGAAGTGAGAGCAATCGGTTGAAAGGAGATAATCTCTTAGGGTTTTGAAGTCATTTTCTAATTCTTGCTCATCAAACCATATATCTGAGAGTTTGAGAAAATAGTATTTAAAATAACTTAAGTCCCAAGCAATAGACTGAGAGTCAAAAGCCTTTCTTGGATAAGCATTTGAATAATCAAAATCCCTTCCCCCTTCAATCTGTATCTTAGGTAGCTCTCTAATAACTTTATAATATAAATCCCTAACCTCTGAAAAAGCGACCTCTCCCCTTTTCTCTTTCTCAATAATATCATAAAGAGTAGTATTGCCTAAATCCTCCAAAAGATAAATTCCATTTTCAATATCCTCTGAGTAAATCTTTGGAACAGAAATACCTTTTGCCTTAAGCTGATAGGCATAGTCTAAGAAGGCTATATTCTCTTTCTTATCATCGTTATAAGCTACAAGACACGTCATCCCTCCTCCAAAACAACGGAAATACTCTCTTGAAGAGCCATGAGCAGCAATTGGAGTTAAACTCTCTAATTCACAAGAGAAAGTCTTATTAAATAAGTTTTTAATCTTTAAATTCATCAATCAAAATTTCTGCGTAAACAATGTCTAAGGGGGTAGTAATCTTTATGTTTTCCCTATTACCCTTAACCAAATTAATCCCATAACCGAGTTTCTCAACCACTGAGGCATCATCGGTGAAAGACTTATCGAAAGATTGCGAATATGCTTTTTTCAGTATCTTAGCATCAAAACACTGTGGAGTTTGAACAAGGAAAACCTCATTCCTATCAAAGCTCGAACTCTTATGGGCTGAATTTTCTGTCCTTCCAAGCCTTACTGTTTCCACTGGTTTGATTGCAGGAATTGCAATGCCTAACTTTTCAGCAACAAGCATACATTCCCTCACAACTTCCAAGCCCACAAAGGGTCTTACACCATCGTGAACTCCAATAATAGCGTTTTCATCCTCAATTGCATCAATCCCATTCTTAACAGAAAAGAACCTTTCATCTCCTGAGTCAACAATCTTATGTTCTATTGAAAAACCATACTCACTAATAAGTAATTGCCAATAGTCTTTATATTCTTTTGGCAAGACAAGTATGATATTAATGTCTGATATAGCTTGTTTTATCTTCTCAATAGTCCTTATCAATATGGGTTTGCCTCCAATGGGAAGGAATTGTTTTGGAATTTCGGAGCCAAAACGCAAACCCTTTCCCCCAGCAACAACTATCATATAGCAAGACTTAGATGATAAACATTGCATCACCGTAGGTCAAGAATTTATACTTTTCTTCAATTGCTTGTTTGTATGCCTCCATAATCAAATCATAACCTCCAAAAGCCGCCGCTATCATTAACATTGAGGAAAGAGGTGGATGGAAGTTAGAAATCATGCAATTAGGAGCTCCAAACTCATAAGGAGGGAAGATAAACTTATTACTCCAACCATCAAAAGGCACTATATCCTTTGAAATTGTTGTTGCAGTTTCCATTGCCTTCATTGTAGTTGTTCCTACGCAGCAAATTCTTTTCTCTCTTCGTCTTGCCAAGTTAATTATATCAGCATTGGCTTGGTTAACGTGCATTTCCTCAGAATCCATCTTATGTTTAGTCAAGTCCTCAACCTCAATTGGTCTGAAATTGCCTAAACCACTATGAAGTGTTACATAAGAAAACTCACAGCCCTTAATTTCAAGACGTTTAAGAAGTTGTTTTGAGAAATGGAAACCAGCAGTTGGAGCAACAACAGCTCCTTCGTTCTTTGCATAAATTGTTTGGTATCTTTCCTTATCCTCTGGCATAAGTTCGCGTATTCTAAGTAAATCGTCAGGGATTGGAGTATTACCTAATTTGTGAAGCACCTTATGAAATTCCTCATGAGTACCGTCATATAAGAACCTAAGAGTTCTGCCCCTTGAAGTAGTATTGTCGATAACCTCAGCAACTAACTCATCATTTTCTCCAAAATAGAGCTTGTTTCCAATTCTAATCTTACGAGCAGGGTCAACTAAGATATCCCAAAGTCTTGTCTCTGGATTAATCTCACGAAGAAGGAAAACCTCAATTCTTGCATTGGTTTTTTCTTTTGTTCCATAAAGACGAGCAGGGAAGACCTTGGTGTCGTTGAAAACAAATAAATCATGCTCATCAAAGTAATCGATAATGTCTGAAAACATCTTATGCTCGATTGTTTTTGTCTTTCTATTGATAACCATAAGACGAGATTCGTCTCTGTTATCATTTGGTTTGGAAGCAATAAGTTCTTTAGGTAAATTGTATTTAAACTGAGAAAGTTTCATATATTATATACGTTAATTAATTTTCTATGCGTAAATTTCACGGTCAGCAAAGATAACCCCAGAATGAAGTTTTGTCAAGCTATTTAACAATTATTATACTTAGGCTCTTAAATCGAGGATAATTAAATATGACTAATACCCTTATTAACAATTATTTAGTTGCAAGAAAGCATTATTTATTTATGGTATTATTTCAGCAAATTCTTTCTTTGATTCAGAGAATTCTTTCTTTGATTCAGCAAATTCTTTCTTTGATTTAGCAGATTGTTTCAGTGATTCAATAAGCTGTTTAATAGCTTCAAAAAAATGAAGTAAATTAAGTCAATAATAGGGTTTCTATATCTTCGATTTTTGTTGCATCTTTAAGGTAAAACTCTCCAATTCGAGTTCTGCATAATGAGCTAAGGTAGGCTCCAGATTGAAGGTTTAGACCAAAATCTCTTGCAATGGAGCGAATATATGTACCTTTTGTGCAAACAATTCTAAAATAAACAACTGGAAAATCAATTGATGTTATCTCAAATTCCTTTATCTCTATCTCCTTTGCCTTTAGGACTATGTCTTGGTTGTCTCTTGCAAGCTTATAAGCTCTTTTGCCATCAACCCATTTGGCTGAAAAAAGAGGTGGGACTTGGTCTTGAACGCCAATAAATTGCTTAGCAACTTCATTAATTGCCTCTTCTTTTATATGCTCTGTTGGGAAGGTTTCGTCTATTGATTGCTCAAGGTCAAAGCTTGGGGTTGTTGCTCCAAGTGTAAAGCTTCCTGTGTATTCCTTATCGGTATTCTGAAAACTTTCTATCTTCTTTGTGAACTTACCTATACAGATTATTAGAAGACCTGTTGCTAAGGGATCGAGTGTTCCTGCGTGTCCTATTTTAATTTTCTTGCCATAGTGATGATTAATCTTATATTTAATCTTGTTCACCACCTGAAAAGAAGTCCAAGTATATGGTTTGTCGATTAGTATGGCTGAACCATTTTCAATATCTATCATTTATATCACACTTAAATCAAAGCCCATTAACATTAATCCAATAATTGCAAGTCCTGCCACTATCCTATAATATCCAAAAGCTTTAAATCCGTATTTTGTAAGGAAGTTTATAAAGAATTTAATAGCTAACATTGCAACAATAAACGCTACTATGTTTCCTATTATTAGGGACGAAAGATTTGTTTTTAGCATCTCAACTCCTCCATCTGCCATAACGGCTTTTAGCATCTTATATCCTGTTGCTGCAAACATTGTTGGAACTGCAAGGAAGAAAGAAAACTCTGCTGCATTTTTACGGGTTAGTTTTTGTGTCATACCTCCTACAATTGTTGCCATTGAACGAGAAACTCCAGGTATCATTGCTATACATTGGAAAAGACCAATCTTAAAAGATTTCTTATATGTAATTTCTTGATCCTCTTGGGGCTTATTGAATAATTTGTCAGCAAATAGCATAAATACTCCTCCTATAACCAGCATAATGGAAACTACCCAAACGTTTTCAAGTAGGGAATCGATGAAGTCACCAGCTAAGAGACCAATTACGGCAGCTGGAATAAAAGCGATTAAGAGTTTATAGTAGAATTTCATTGATTGGAAGAAGCGTTTCCAATAGAGAACAAGGACTGAAAGTATTGCTCCGAACTGAATACATATTGTAAAGAGTTTAACGAATTCGTCGCTCTTAATTCCAAGAATACCTTGGGCAATTATCATATGACCTGTTGAAGAAACTGGCAAAAACTCAGTTAGTCCTTCAACAATTGCTATGATGATGGTTTGAAATATTGTCATAAAATTAGGCTACGAATTATTCTTGAATATCCTTATCTGTCTTGCTTTTTGGCTTAAGGAGGATTGCATATATCTCTACTGCAATTCCTAAGACCATAAGTATTGGTGCAACAGTTAATCTTTGCGTGTCAAATAATGACTCATTAAAAACATCTGGATTATCTGAACCTCCTCCTATCAAAAGGATATAACCTAGTGCAAGAAGACCTAAACCGATTAACATAAAGATATAGTTTATTCTTTCAAATGCGAAGTCAAAGCTTGGTTTGGGAGCATATAAGTCTGAACCTGTTTTTTGCTTTGTGATTGGTTTTTTTTGAGTTGCCATATAATGTTATTTATTAATTATCTATATAATTTTTCATTTCTTAAATGCATAGAACTATAGACTGAGAAGAATGTGAAAGTGAAGGAAAGGATTATTCCAAAAACTAAGACAACGCCTAAAACAATTCCATAAATTGGATAATATGATTGAAGGATTAGCTGCTTAAAAGAAGAACTTACCCAAAAGATTATTCCCACCAAGAACACATCAGCAACCAAACCACCAATTAGTCCAAAAAGGAGACCTTTAAGAAGAAATGGTTTTTGAATAAATGACGCCTTAGCTCCAACAAGTTGCATTGAACGGATAAGGAATCTTTTTGAATATATGGATAGTCTTATGGTGTGATTGATTAGGGTTACGGCAATGATAAGTAGGCAAACAATAAAAGCCAAAACAAATGCCGAAACATTATATACAGCAGTATTTATGTCTTGTACTAAATCTTGACGATAATCAACATTGTCCACAATATCCTTTGCCTCAAGAGTAGTTATAAAACGGCGAATATCTTTATCGTTTAGTGACTCTGCCTTTAAATTTACATTTATTGAAGCAGCATAAGGATTAACCGAGCCAAGAACCTCAAGGTGATTCTCTCCCATAACCTCACTCATCATTTGCGATGCCTTCTCAGGGGATATATATTCAGTTGATTTAACGTATTTATTAGCCTTAAGATCTTTTTCAAGACCAGCAGCATCCTCATCCACAACACCATCTACAAGGTAAACAGTAAAAGATACGTTTTCTTTTAAATTGTTGGATGCAGTGAAAGCATGGAAAATGAATAAGAGCATAAAGCCCAACATAAAAAGAACTAAAGAAATACTTAGAACTGTTGAGAAGTTAGCACTCCAAAGCGATACCGGATTAAAACTTAATTGTCTTTTAGCCATAGCACAAAAAAATAATTTGACAGCAAAGATACAAAGTTTTTTATTACTTTTGCCGTTAAATAACAAAATCTATGAATGAAATCTATGTAGAAAAGTTTGGTGGGGCTTCGGTTAATTCTGCTCAGGCAATAATAAACGTTAGCACAATACTGTTTTCAGAAAATAAAAAACGAGTTATTATTATATCTGCAATGGGTAAGAC
>JAGNRX010000045.1 GCA_017988355.1 Bacteroidales bacterium
ACTTCCGTTCTACTGACGAAAACTCTCTTAAAACCATTTTCAATGAAATTGATAGCATGGAAAAATCTATTATTGATGTATCCTATTATCAAGTAAAGAAAGATTTAGCATTTGGGTTCCTTGTTGTAGCATTGATATTATTGGTTATTGAAGCTTTATTAAGAAAAACAATTTTAAGAACAAATCCATAATATGATTAGAATTGAACACATTGAAATATTATACTTACTAATACTTATTCCCTTCTTCTTTATCATACATTATTTTTATATCAAGAAGAAGAAAGCAAGGTTAAGAAGTTTTATTGATAAGCAATTAATAGATATGATTGTTCCAGGTCTTTCTTATGGGAAACAATGGACTAAGTTTATACTCTTAAACATTGCTTATTTCTTTATTATTATTGCAATTGCTAACCCTCAAATTGGAACTTCGATTGAGAAGTCAGAAAGAAAGGGAGCAGACCTAATGATTTGCTTAGATATTTCTAATAGTATGCTAGCAGAAGATATCAAGCCTAATAGGATTTCAAGAGCAAAGCAGTCACTAAATCATTTGATTGACCAGCTAAAAAGCGATAGAATAGGAATTGTTGTTTTTGCAGGAAGTGCTTATGTTCAGCTTCCAATAACAAATGATTATGGAACTGCAAAAACATTTATTGACCTAATAGACCCTTCGATGATTTCCAACCAAGGGACTGCTATTGGAGAGGCTTTAAATAAAGCAAATGAGAGTTTTGGAGAAAAAAACACTAGTAAATCAAGAAGTATTATACTGATTTCAGATGGAGAAGACAATGAAGAAGAGGCTATTGATATTGCAAAGAAAATAGCTAAAGAAGGAGTTGTAATAAATACTATTGGCTTTGGATTACCTGAGGGTGCATTAATTCCAGTTCTGAAGAGTGGTCAAGGTAAAATTGAATATAAAAAAGATGCAAACGGCTCCTATGTAATAACAAAACTAAATGAAGATATACTTAAAAATATTGCTTCAATTGGAAATGGAGAATATATAAGAGCAAATAACTCATCGGTTGGTTTAGATAATATTCTTGCTAGAATAAATAAAATGGAGAAAAATGAATATGAAGCTGTTGCATACAAAGATTTTGAAAGCAGGTTTTATATTTTCGCATTCATTGCAATGATTTTTCTAATTATTGAGTTCTTGGTGTTTGAGAAAAAGAATAAATATATTAACAGAAAGTTTTTCTTTGGAAATGAATAATGATATGAAAAAGATATTTTATTTAATATTAATTCTATTTGTCTTTTCTTCTTGTGATAAAGAAAAAAACTATCTAAGACAAGGGAATAAAGACTTTGAGCAAAAACAATATAGCAAGGCTGAGGATAATTATCTTAAAGCACTTGCAATTGATAGCACTTATCAAAAAGCTCAATATAATCTTGCAAACTCTAATTATAAGAAAGAGAAAGAAGACCAGTTAAATAAGGCACTATTGTATTATGATAAAGCCTTAGCTCAGGATTCAATTAATGATTCTATCTTTACTGCTGATATATTTTATAATAGAGGAAACACTAATTTCAAACTAGCCTTATTGGATTCAATTGAAAAGACCGAAAAATACGAGAAGGGCTTACAAAAAGCTATCGAAGACTATAAAGGTACACTTAAGATTAACTCAAAAGATTCATCTGCAAAATACAATCTTTCTTTAGCTATGAGACTTTTGCAGCAAAACAAAAATAATAGTCAGAGCAAACAAAAACAAGATAAAAAGAAAGAAGAAAATAAGAATCAAGATAAACAAAAGCCAGAGAATAAAAAAGACCAAGACAAGAAAGAGGAAGAAGGCAACCAACCACAAGACTATAAGAAAAAAGAGAATAAAGATAAGGAAAGGATGCTAGAGGCTTTAAAAAACAACGAAAAGAATACCCTTGAACGATTGAAAAAAGAAAAGGATAAAAACATTCAACAAAATAGAAACGATAAAGATTGGTAGGTTTGATTATGAAAAGATTAATAATATTCGTTTTATCATTACTTGGTCTAGTTGGACTTAATCTTAATGCTCAAAACATTAGCTTTAATGCCTCTGGACCATCAGTTATTGGAGTTGGAGAGCATTTTGAAATTAGGTTTCAAATAAATACTGATGATTTGTCAGCATTTACACCTCCTTCTATTAATGGATTTGATGTTTTAGCAGGCCCAAGAACTTCGAGAAGTAGTTCTAATACTTATATTAATGGGCAATTAATTAGCAGTTCATCCACAACTCTAACCTATGTTTTACAAGGTAATAAAGAAGGGACGTTTAGTATTGGAGGAGCCAAAATTAATTCAAAAGGAAATTCTTACACTTCAAATTCTCTTAAAATAAAAGTTCAGAAAGACCCAACCCAATCTCAAAGAGCACAACCTCAAAACAGACAAACACAAACCCAGCAGGCTCAACCACAAGTAACTGTTTTAGATAATAAAGCTTTGTTTATTAAAGCATTTGCAAATAAGTCTCAGGCTCAAGTTGGAGAAGAGGTAATAATAACATATAAGCTTTATACCTTAGTCCCTATTTCTGAATACCAGGTTAATCAAATGCCAATAAATAAAGGTTTTTGGATTGAAGAAATAGATATGTCGAAAGACCCTACAATAACAAATGAAACAGTTGATGGGAAAAGCTATAAGGTTGCAACCCTAAGAAAAGTTATTGCCTATCCTCAACAGTCAGGGAAACTAACAATTCCACCTTTAGATATTGATGTTGTTGCACATATTGCTACTAGGACACAAAGAAGAGCGTCAACAGGAGATCCTTTCTTTGACTCTTTCTTCAACGATCCTTTCTTTCAAAGCATGGGACAGGTTGGATACGAAAAAGTGAAGAAAAGCATTAAATCAAATCAAATTTCTATTAATGTAAATGAACTTCCTAAAACAAATTCAGATTTTTCAGGAGCTGTTGGAAGGTTTAGTATTTCAGCTACTGCAAATCCATTAAGCTGTAAAACAAATGAAGCTATTACTTTAAGATATACTATTTCTGGAAATGGGAATTTAAGTCTTATTGATAGAATAAATTTAAAAATTCCTGACGATTTTGAATCCTACGACCCAACAATTGATGATAGAATAAACAAAACGCAATCAGGACTAAATGGAAGCAGGACATTTGAATATATTCTAATCCCAAGAGTTCAAGGAGAGTTTAAAATTCCAAAGGTTGAGTTTACTTATTTTGATATAAACACAAAGCAGTATAAGACAATTGAAACCAAAGAAATTCTATTAAATATTTCTAAGGGAAAGGATGAAATGAGTGGACTGGCTCAACAAATTACTGAAAGAGAAAAGTATTTAAAACGAGACATTGAACATATATCAACTAAAAAGATAAAGTTTCTTTCTTCAAATAATTTAAATTATTACAAGCCTTTTCTATTCATACTCTTTATTCTAATACCTATTCTAACAATAGCATACATTATTTATAAGAATAGAACAAATAGAAAAAACAAAGACATAACTTATGTCAAATACAAGAAAGCCACTAAGATTGCCCTACAAAGGCTAAAGAAAGCAAAGCTATATTTAGTAAATGAAGAAAAGGATAATTTCTATACAGAGGTTGCTCAAGCTACTTGGAACTATCTTTCAGACAGATTCAAGATAGTAAGAATGGATTTAAGCTTTGAAAATATTAAAGAGGTTTTAGCTAAAAGAAACATTAAGGAAGAAACAATTGAAAATCTTATTTCCCTTCTAAACGACTGCGAATATGTGAGGTTTTCTTCAGGCGAAGAACTTTCAAAAATGGATAAGCTTTATGAGCAGGCTATTAATTCACTATCAGATATTGAATCTCAAATTAAATAATAAAATGAAAAAGTTTATATATCTAATAATTATGCTTTTTATTAGTTTAGCATCATTTGCTAAGGCTAATGTGGCTATATTTGAAAAAGGTAATGCTTTTTACAATAATAAAAAATATGAGCAAGCACTCAAAACCTATTTAACCATAGAGAGCAAAGATAAGTTCTCTTCTGATTTATACTATAATATTGGCAATACATATTTCCGCTTAAATGATTATCCTAACTCTATTCTTTACTATGAAAGAGGTCTAAAAATAAAGCCAAATGATGAAAATCTAAAAACAAACTTAAAAGTAGCTAAATCAAGGTTAAAAGGAGATATATACATTGTCCCTGACTTCTTTTTAGTGAGGTGGTGGAAAGCAATATCCAATATCTTCACTCCCTCCTCTTGGGCTATTGCATCAGTAATAATTCTAATTGCTTCAAGCGTAATATTTGTTTTTTACTACTTTTCATTCAACAGGAAAATAATCCTTTTTTATAGCTTTACACTTTCTCTTTTCTTACTCATATTAACTGTATTCGCAGGTTATAGCAGGCAACACACAATGCAATCAAAAAACTACGCTATTGTCTTTGACAGTCAAACCTACGGCAAGGATTCTCCTGATCTTAATTCTACTGATAAAATAAGAATTTATAAGGGGCAAAAAGTTAAGATAATTGACAAAAACACTAATTGGATTAAAATTAAAACAGAAGATGGGAAAGAGGCTTGGATTGAAAATAAAAATATAGTGATTATTTAAAAACAAAGCAATGAGTAAACTAATAGAACATAGTGGAACTGTTTGTGAAATAAGAGATGGAAAAGTTATTGTTAAGATTATTTCAGCTTCAATGTGTGCTTCTTGTCATACAAAAGGAGCTTGTAGTATGAATGACACCAAGGATAAGGAAATTGAAGTAAATGTTTCTAATCCTACAAACTATGAAATTGGTCAAGAGGTCGTGGTTTGCATGGAGCAAAAAATTGGAACTAAGGCTGTATTAATTGGTTTTTTCTTTCCTTTTCTACTATTAATAATTACAGCAATTCTTTCTAATAAATATCTTTTCCCAACAAGTGAAATTCTAACCGCTCTTATATCAATATTATCAATTACAGTCTATTATCTGATTATCTATTTGATAAGAAATAAATTAGAAAAAGAGTTTCACTTTCAAATCAAATAAAGATTGCTTTTTAACGAAGGATTTATTTTGCAATTCTTTTCAAACAAAAAACTAAAAAATTAGTTTAGTATTATTATTATTTGTACTTTTGCTCATTAAAATTAAAAATAATTTATAAGCAATAAAATAATATATTTATGAAAAACAGAGAGTTACTATTTGGATTAGTGATTTTATTCCTTTCTTGTATTGGACTAAATTCAGTTAATGCACAAACAAATGATCAGTGGATTTCACTAGGGCCTAATAATGTTAGTGGTCGTTCAAGAACAATTATTTTTGACCGTTTCAATAACGACATTATGTATTCTGGTGGAGTTGCAGGAGGTTTGTTCATTAGTGTAAATAATGGAAAAAACTGGCAAGAAATAACATTGGGAGATGGACAACAAAACCTTGCTATTACTGCTATTGCACAAGACAACAACGGTATTCTATACCTTGGAACTGGTGAGGGCAATTACTTGAATAATGGTTTTGGTATTAATAACAATACAATCGGCATGTTGGGTAATGGTGTTTATAAATCAACCACACTAAACTCAACCAATAAAAACTGGGCAGCAAATTTAACTTCTGATGATGCTAAGTATTCTTGGGCTACTCAAGAAATAAAATTTGAATTACTTGACTTCACAAGACCAACCTCTCAATACAACTATGGAGACGGAAAAGCATTTGTAAACAAAATAGCTGTCAATAGAAGCACAAACAAAGTATATGTTGCAACCAATGATGGTTTAATGCAATTTAATGATGATGCAACAAACTGGACTATGGTTCCTGCAATTGGAAATGCAACTATTGGCGATATCGTTTCAAACAAAAATGGAGTTTTAGCTGTTTATTACAATGACAGCAAAGCAAACGTAATGTTATCTTCAAATGATTTTGTAAGTAGTAATATTGTTTTATCAGCAGACAGCCTTGATTCATTTGACACAGCTTCATTATCAATTAATCGTATTAGATTAGCATTCGGAAACACAAATCCAAACAAACTTTATGCATACGTAAACTACTTTGCAGAAGCAGCAGAGGGAGTAAGATATTACAGAGAACTACTTGTTAGAACAAATGACTATAATTCTATTAACTGGAGAAGAACAACTGCACAAACATATTATAATGCAGGAACACCAGACGCAATGTCTATTGTTGTTAATGACATAGTAAGTCCTGAAGAAGTATATCTTGGAGGAAACACAGTAATGAAAGGATATGATGCTAATAACTCAGATATATATTATTGGGAAAGAATTAGCACATACACAAACTCTCAAAATAGTACAAACGGAATTAGAACATCACCAACCTTTGTTAATAGTGGAATTAATGAAATCATTATCAAAGAAAATCCTTTAAATTCATTTGACTCTACATTAATTGTTGTTGCAACTGATGGAGGAATTCATACTTATTCTTATGACCCTATCCTATTCAGAACAGAATGGAATCTTTCAACAAAAAACATGATAACAACACAGTTCTACAGTGTAGGAGTTTCTCCTGATGGATCAGTTGTTGGAGGAACAGAAGCAAATGGTTCTGTATATATTGCAAACTCTGGTAACATAGGAGAAAATAAATCAGGTGACGTTATTTGGACAGTTAATTCACCAGGATATAATCCAAACGGATTCCAATACTCAACAAGTGGAGGAAAAGTTGGAACATCACAATTCCAAAGAATACTACCTACACCAAGAAAATCCCTAATCCTATCAAGACCACTTGGACAAATAGCACGTACTTATGGTAATAATGGAGATTATTCTGTAATTGATGACGTAACTTGGAACTATAGCTCATCTTTATTCCCTAATGGAATTATAGAAAACTCAACCTGGAGACCATATGAGCCAGCAAAAACACCAATGTTCTTATGGGAATCAACAAATTCTCAACTACCAGACTCAATGTTCTTGGTAATTAATAAGAATACATCAGTAAACTTTGTTTATGACACAACATGGAGAGAAGGTTCAATAATTAATATAGGTGATTCAGTTTTAGCAAAAAGCCCAACAATGGAATATCCATTTACCTATACATTTACCAAACCACTACAATATAACCAAGACACTGCAATAAGAATTAAAAATCCAATACAATCAAGACTATTCTTCGGAACATCTCAAGGAGTATTTGTTTGTCCAAACATAAACGACTATATAGCATCTCCACTTCAAGGATCATTAACTCCAATAACAATGGTTAAGTTCTATGAAACAACTAAATTTGCTAACGTTCCAACAGAAGAAATTAATTGTTTTGCAATAACAGATGATGGAAAAACATTATTTGTTTCAGCAGATAAAGTAAGTGCAAACTCAGACACCACATTCCTATATAGATTTGACTTATCAAACAAAGACTTCCAAAACTCACAATCCTCAATTAGCATTATTCCTGAAGTAATGATATTCACAAGAAAAATCACTTCAATAAGTGTTGATAAGAATAATGGAAACAATATGATATTAACATTTGGAACTTACCTTAGTTCAAAATCAAACATTCAAGTTTCAAACAACGCATTAGCTCAACCATTTAGTTCCGCAACCTTTAAAGAAGCTATCAACGTTGACCCAATCAATGACGAAAACTTCCTACCAAACAACAAACCTGTATTCTGTGCATTAATCGAAAGTGTTACAGGCTCAACAGACAAAGTTGCTTATATTGGAGCAGAAGATGGAATCTACAAAACAGATAACTACCTTGGAACACCTGCAACAGGTGGAAAAGTAACAATTAATTGGGAAAAAATGCAAGGAATTCCAAACGTGCCAGTTTTCCAACTAACACAACAAACAATGAGACTTCCAAAATATGAATTCTATAACTATGTTGGACAAAACTCATTCCAAACATCATTTGCAAGAACAGAACTTCCTGGAGCAATTTATGCTGCAACTTATGGAAAAGGATTATTTGCATACTTAGGAGACACAATTGCACCAAACGAAACAGTTATTGGAATTAACGAAAACATAGCTAAGATTAACCAAACAACAAATCTAAGACTATATCCAAACCCAGCTAATTCTTCAACAACACTTGAATACAACCTAAGTGAAACAAGTAACGTTAACCTTCAAGTTTACGACATGAGTGGAAGAATGGTAAGCTCATTAGATAATGGTCGTCAACAAGCAGGACAACATTCGCTTCAAATGAATGTACAAAACCTAAAAAGCGGTATCTATATGGTTAGAATCATAACAAACAACACAACAAGCACAGCTAAATTAATCGTAAGATAATTTAACAAACAATATATTATAGGAAAGGAGACCTTGATGGTCTCCTTTTTTTTGTGCCTAAAACTTCAC
>JAGNRX010000246.1 GCA_017988355.1 Bacteroidales bacterium
GGATATTTCGGTCAATGTTAGGGTTATTGCTGCAACAAATAAGAACTTAAAAAAGGAGATAGAAAAGGGAAACTTTAGAGAAGACCTCTATCATAGGCTTTCTGTAATTGTTATCAAGGTTCCAGACCTAAGTGAAAGGCTTGAGGATATTCCATTGCTTGTGGATTATTTTTTAGATGCCTACTGCTCACAAATGAATACTAAGAAGCCAAAACTAAGTGCTAAGGCCATAAAAAAACTTCAGTCAATGCCTTGGACAGGTAATGTTAGGGAACTTAAAAATGTAACGGAGCGTCTTGCAATTCTTTGTGATGGAGAAATTACTGATAAGGATATTGAGAAATATGCAGGATAAGACGCTTTCAAATCAAACAAATAAAAAAGAATAATAGGTAGATGATACATTACGATAAATTCACATTAGATAACGGACTAAGAGTTATTGTTCACAAAGACAAGGACACTCCACTGGTAGCAATAAATCTTCTCTATGCTGTTGGTTCAAAGGATGAGAATGAAGAAAAGACAGGTTTTGCACACCTTTTTGAACATCTAATGTTTGGAGGGAGTAAAAATTATCCTGATTTTGACGCAATTGTTGAGGAAAGGGGAGGAGAGTTAAATGCTTTCACCTGCAACGACTTCACCAATTACTATATAAGTCTTCCACTAAGCGAACTGGAAATTGGATTAAAGCTTGAGAGTGATAGGATGGCAAATCTTATTATGTCACAAAAGAGCTTAGATACTCAAAAAAATGTAGTTATTGAGGAATATAAGCAAAGGTATCTTAACCAGCCCTATGGTGATGTTTGGCTTTTACTTCGTGAGCTTTCCTATACAAAGCACCCTTATAAGTGGAACACAATAGGGAAAGACATTTCACATATTGAGAACGCCAACTTAGATGATGTAAAGGCTTTTTATAATAAATTCTATATGCCAAATAATGCAATCTTATGTATTGCTGGCAATGTGGAAACAGAGAATATTAAACAATTATGTGAAAAGAATTTTGGCAGTATTAAAAGGGGAGAAGAGATAAAGAGAAATACGACTAAGGAACCAATTCAGACAAAGGCAAGAGAGCTTAGGGTTGAAAGGGATGTTCCACAAAATCTTATCTTTATCACTTACCCAATGTCTTCTCGCCTTGAGAAAGAATACCATGCCTTTGATCTACTTTCCGATATCCTTTCAAGTGGACGCTCTTCTCGACTCTATAATCGCCTTGTTAAGGAAAAACAAATCTTTACTGAGGTAAATGCTTATATTAGTGGAGATGCTGATAATGGATTGTTTATCCTGACTGGGAAATATAGGGATGAGGTTGATATGCAAGAGGGAAGAGAAGCTCTTTTGGAAGAGTTGAGAAAGATAACCCTTGAAGAAATTTCTGAAAAAGAACTTCAAAAGGTTAAGAATAAGTATGAATCTGCATCAACCTTCTCTCAAATTAAGGCATTAGAAAGAGCAACGAGCCTATGCTATTTTGAGTTTTTGGGAGATATAGAACAAATTAATAAAGAGGTTGATTTATATCAAGCCTTGACCATAGAAGATATTCAAAAGATTGGAAAAGAAACATTTACCCAAGAAAAATCAAACACACTTTACTATGAATCAAAAAAGTAATAGCCTTATACCGATGATTTCTATCACGGTGCTTTTCTTTATGTGGGGTTTTATCACATCTTTTAATGATATTCTTATACCATACTTCAAAGATGTTTATAATTTATCTCATTTTGAAGCAAATATTGTTCAATTCGCATTCTTTATTGCTTATTTCATTGGATCACTTGGCTTTTTCTTCTTAGCAAAAAAAGGACTTGACCCAATCCATAAATACGGTTATAAGAGAACTTTGGAGATAGGACTTTATATTGCTTCTGTTGCTTGTCTCCTTTTCTCCCTTGCAGCAATGCAAAATTTAGGGTTTGGATATTCCCTCTCTTCTTTATTTCTATTAGGTATTGGATTAACTTTCCTTCAAGTTGCTGCCAATCCTTTTGTTGCTATGCTTGGAGATTCAGATACTGCTTCAAGTAGATTAAACCTTTCACAGGCTTTCAATTCCCTTGGAACAACACTTGGGCCTGCTCTTGGAGGTTATTTTATATATGTATTATTTAGAGAGGACTCGAAAGAGGTATCATCGGTTAAAACTTTATATCTAATTTTAGGGATTTTGCTTGTGTTATTAGCAATATTCATTAGACTGTCTAAGATAGAAGAACCTGGCATTACAAGAGCAAGCAAAGAATCTAAAGAATCAATATTCAAATATCCCTATGTTTGGTTAGGAGCTCTTGGAGTCTTCTTCTATGTTGGGGCAGAGGTTTCGGTAGGAAGCAACTTAGTTTCTTATCTAACTGAGGTTTCAAAAGGTGAGATTACAAAAGAAATTGCCAGTAGCTATTTGTCCTATTATTGGGGTGGGGCTATGATTGGTCGTTTTTTAGGGGCTGTTTCTCTTTCTAAGATAAAAACTAACTTAAAGGTTATCTATATGCTGCTTTTAGCTGTTGCAAGTTTTAGCATAATCTTTATAGTAAACTACTCCCTACATTCTCTAAGCATAAATGAGGTTTGGTATTTCTTAATCTTTATGCTACTGAACTTCCTTTTCTTCTACCTTGGAAAATCTAAGCCTGCACGCTCACTTGCCATATTTGCAGTGGTGAATAGTGCTT
>JAGNRX010000247.1 GCA_017988355.1 Bacteroidales bacterium
TTATTGGAGAAGATATTGTCTTAGATATGAATTTGAAAAGTGATTTTATTACTCGTTTAGATTATGGTGACTTAGGTGATTCTATTCTTTTTCAAAGGAGTATGAGAGATTCTTTTGATAACTTCTTTGGGTTTTCAACTGAGATAATGAGTCCAGAGGAGAAACACAAAAAGCTAAAACAAAGAGGAATTGAAATAAATACTCATCTAAAAAATAAGATAATTGTTGATGCTGAGTTTAAGGATTTCGACAAAATAGATACAGATATCAATACAAAAGGTAGAGATACAGATTTTGAGGTTTCTAATAATGATGTTGATAAGACTTTTACCTTGCTTTGCTACCAATTGCTTAAAGAACAAACTGAAGAAGATGCAAGAGTTACTAATATTGCTCGTTCATGGTCTCCTCTAAAGTCTGCACTAAGGGTTTGGCTATTGAATGTTCTTGAATATGAAAGTAATATTTGCTATAAGATATTTATAAATGATATATCAAAAGGAGCAAATAGTGTTTTTAGAAGAGCAATAACAAAATCATTAATTGAGTATCGTCCAATATTAAACCACTTTATATCTAAGAGGAAAGAAGAAATAATGCAGCGTGAGGCGGAAGTGTTTAAAATAAAACAACAATACTACTATACTGACGACTTTGAACTCTATCCAACTAAACTATGCGTTTTGAAAGACTTCTATATAGAGAAAGAATATATAGGAAAGATAAATGAAATGGAGCTTATTGACTTCTTAGAGCAACAAGAAAAGTCTTTAGAGTGGTGGTTTAAGAATGGTGATTATGGGAAAGACTATTTTGCAGTTAAGTATTTTAATACAACAAAGAACAAAGAAAGTTTATTCTATCCCGATTGGATAATTAAGTTTAGTGATAATAGGATTGGAATATTTGATACCAAAGGAGGGCAAACTGCAACATCACAAGAAACAATTGAAAAGGCTAACGCTTTAAATAAATATCTCAAACAATTAAACCAAATAGGAGGTAACCAACACGAGTTTATTGGTGGGATAATCATTAAAGAAAATGCGCAATGGTATTATAATGATACAGAGTGTTACTCTTATACGTTAGGAAAATTAGATGATTGGAAGCCATTTGTTGATTTGTTTTAACAATAGAGATTGGTTGTGAAAATCTACTTTTCTTGAATTTATGCTACTTGTCTTTTATTGTTATTAATTGTAGTTTAGACTATATTTTTTTGCAATAACAAGTTGTTATTTTCAATTTTAATTTGTATCTTTGTAATCAAATATTTGCATAATGTACATACCTCCATTTACTATATCGGCAGAGGCTATTAATTTGATTGCGGAAATATCGGCTCAGATTGAACGGTATGCTATTCGTATGGAGCAGAGTGATGCTTTGTTATTAAGAAAGGCAAACAGGATTAAGACTATTTATAGTTCTCTTGCTATTGAAGGGAATAAACTTACTGAAAGTGAGGTGACTGATATTATTAATGGAAAAACTGTTGTGGCTCCTTTGCATGAAATTCAAGAGGTAAGGAATGCTTTGAATGCTTATGAGGCTTATCCTGAATTAAATGTTTTTTCTTCTAATGATTTATTGAAAGCTCATGGTTTGATGATGGAAGCTTTGACTGATGATTGTGGACGTTTTAGAAAAGGTGGCGTTGGTGTGTTTTCTGATAAGAAATTAATACATATGGCTCCTCCTGCTGATAGGGTCGCTTTATTGATTGATGATTTGTTTCAATGGCTTAAGCTGTCGAAAGATCATTTGCTTATTAAGAGTTGTGTGTTTCATTATGAGTTTGAGTTTATTCATCCTTTTAGTGATGGCAATGGTCGTATTGGGAGGTTGTGGCAATCTTTAATTCTTGGACAACTTCATCCTTTGTTTGAACATCTTCCTGTTGAAAATATGGTTTACGATAATCAAGAAGCTTATTATAATGCTATTGCTGAGAGTACAAAACATGCTGACAGTCGTTTTTTTATTGACTTTATGCTTAACGAAATACTGAATACATTAAAGAGGAAACAAGGAGAATTATTAGTTGGCACCAAAGTTGGCACCGATGATGGCACCAATGAAAACATTGAAAATGCTATTCTAAATCATATTAGAAATAATGCAGAAATAACTTTAAATGAGATGTCTGTATTGTTAGGCAAGTCAAGAAGAACAATAGTTAGAACAATGAATCGCCTGCAAGAAGAAAATAAAATAAGGCGTAATGGTTCAACAAGAAGTGGTTATTGGGAAATAATAGAAACTCAAAACAAATAACCAAAATACAATAATCTTATTTTTTTATCCTTGCTATTGTCTTTGGGTCTGATAGCTCACGTAAGGCGTCTTTTCCAATCTTTCTATGGGTGGGGTTGGTTGAAAGGGATAGCTTTTCGGATAGGGCTAAGGCTTGGGGGTGGAGGTAGAGGCTACGTTTGCCTATTTGACGTAGTGCCCAGTTGATTGCTTTCCAAACAAAGTTTCTTTCATCAAATGCGTACTTCTCTATAATAGGAAAGTACTTGAGGAAGTCTTCGTCTTTTTTGTTTTTGATGCCTACTGCTAAGCCTGCAATTAGGGCAAAGGGGGTTCTACGGATATATTCTTCTTCGTAGGAAATGTATTTTTGTATTATTTCTTCTGCGTGTGGGCTATAGCGAAATAGGTTATAACATGCTCCATCAACTATGTC
>JAGNRX010000248.1 GCA_017988355.1 Bacteroidales bacterium
ACTACAAGTATTATCAGACCCTTGGCCTGAAACTTATCCACAGAGGATTTTTCGGACAATATAATTATGGGTTACCGTTGAAGGAATTAGAGGTGTAGCTTTTTTCGTAACAGAGAGGAAAATCCTCTCTGTTGCTTTTTTTACAAACTTTTTGTCTTTTATCTCTCTCTTTTCTGAATCGTACTGTTCTGACTATTGTTTAATAATTGAGAGATCATATTATTAAGAGAACTTGTTGCAGTTACGCTTCGATAATTTTCTATATCCCAAAAGAAGCTACTATCCCATAGACCACGATCTATGTCTGTTATTAAACGCTCAATAGAATCTTCCTTAGGCAAGCCTTGTTCATCAAAATATTCGTCTAAAGATATACGTTCTCTTAAAACCGCAATTCCTAACCTTTCCCCTAATGTATAACCTAGCCACCAATTAGTAGGATAAACTATAACAATAGGATTCTGAGAACGATCAAGTTTGCTTTTACCAAAAACTTCTCTTACCCATCTTTTGGCAATATAACGTAATGTTTTTAAACGAATGTTTTCACTAAAATAATTATCAGGTTCAATGTAAAATAACTGATCACAATGTCCTAATTGTATTTGGCTGATAATAGCTTCTATTTCGTCTTTATCTATTTCTCTTTTTTCAAATACAATATTTTGTATGTCAAACTTAGAATCTGGAGTCGCCAGAATAGGGATACCCAACTTATGTAATGCAACAATAAAAACTCTTTTCTCAGCAATACTTAATGCATTATTGAATTCAGAAGCTGCAACATCGTAAGTTTGTCTATTACGAGCATACTTTTGGAATATTTTTAAAGCTTTTATAGCGACTTGTCTAAGTTCTTTTATATGTTTTTCTTGTCTTTTTGCAGCAAATAACGCTCCACCGTAAGTACCAATTATGGCACCGATAGCTCCTGATATTAAAGTTACAACTGTTGTTGTTATTATTTGTTCCATATAATTAATATATATTTTTCTATTTCTATCAGCAATTGCCCATATCAAAACATTGTTACCTACAAAGATACAGATTTCTATTCCAAAAAGAAATTATGTTATCTATAAATAGCTATAATATTGAACTAATTCGCAATTTATATTACAAATAGTCCTATTGAAATGATGAAAAATAGATAGGCTTTCTTATCTTTGCATAGAACGAAAGAAAATCCTTATGGAAAAAGAAAAAGACATAAACCGCATCAAGGTTGTGCTTGTGGAGAAAAAGCGAACCAATAAATGGCTAGCTAAGCAATTAGAGAAAGATCCTGCTACTGTGTCCAAATGGTGCACAAACACTTCCCAACCAAGTCTTGAAACATTATTAAGAATATCTCAAATATTAGAAGTCGATATTCGAGAACTGTTAATAAGCTCAAAACAATAGAACGATTATATACAAATTATGAATATATTAGATATATACAAAGAAATAAAACGAAGCTATAAAGAATATATCGGTAGTTTCGTTTCCATAAAAGACGAACGGATAAGAAAAGAGGTTAGTGAGGCCATTAAAAGTGAAAAATTGTGGCCGGATGCCTTAATTCAGTTTAATCCTAATTTTGCGTCTGGAATCGATGTCAGTCAAATGATCAAAAATGGCTTCCCTATTCATAAAGACTTAGGATTATTTTTTAAGAATCCCTTCTATAAACACCAACAGGAGGCGATAGAATTAGGATGTCAAGATAAAGAATTTATTGTAACCTCAGGTACAGGTTCTGGCAAATCTCGTACATTTATGGCTACCATCTTCAATTATATACTACAACATCAAGAAGATTCTATCAATAAAACAATAGCCATTATTGTATATCCTATGAATGCGCTCATCAACTCTCAATCCGAAGAGTTGGCTAGATATCGTCAACAGTATGAAAATGCAACAGGAAAAGAATGCCCGTTTACATTTGCCAAATATACAGGACAAGAAGATTCACAAGTTAGAGAACGCATACAAACTACGCCTCCCAACATCATATTAACCAACTATATGATGCTGGAACTTTTAATGACTCGAGCTGGCGATGAAAAACGGCTCAGAGATTGTTTCCTTGAGAATCTTCATTATTTGATATTTGACGAATTGCACACCTATCGTGGTATGCAAGGTAGTGATGTCTCATTTTTGATTAGGCGAATAAAGGCACAAGCTAAAAAGCCAGTGTTATGTTTTGGAACATCTGCCACAATGGTTGCAGATGATAAACTTAGCTATAAAGAACAGCGTCAAAAGGTTGCAGAAGTTGCTTCTTGCATTTTTGGCAGCTCCTATGATATTAATCAAGTTGTAGATGAAACTTTGAAGGTTGGCTTATCCAATACAAATTATTCTAAAGAGGATATACTATCAGCTATAAATTCTCCTATTCCGTCAGATTTAAATGCTGATATGCTCCGTAATCATCCTACAGCCAATTGGATTGAGCAGAACATTGCGCTGCGCTTTGACAAACAGGAACAAAAGTACTTCCGAGGAGCTCCTTGTTCTATTAGGAAAATAGCTGAACAATTACATAATTATATTGATAGAAAAGTCTCAATAAATATTTGTATTCAGCACATTATTGATATATTAAACTGGTGTAATGATATTAATATTAATCAAGGGGCTAATCTATTACCTTATAAAATCCATCAATTTATTCCTCAGACCGGAAATGTATATGCAA
>JAGNRX010000249.1 GCA_017988355.1 Bacteroidales bacterium
GCTTTCTCTTGCTGGTCCTAAGTATTTTCTTGGGTCAAATTCAGCTGGGTTCTTTGCAAGCACTTCTCTAACTGCTGCGGTCATTGCCAAACGTCCGTCAGAGTCAATGTTTACCTTACAAACCGCAGATTTAGCAGCCTTGCGTAATTGTTCTTCTGGAATACCTACTGCGTCTTTAATTCCTCCTCCATATTGGTTGATTGTTGTTACTAAGTCTTGTGGGACTGATGAAGAGCCGTGAAGTACGATAGGGAATCCTGGAATACGTTTTTCAATTTCTTCAAGTATGTCGAAACGAAGTGGTGGTGGTAGTAATACTCCTTGTTCATTTCTTGTGCATTGTTCTGGCTTGAATTTATTAGCTCCGTGTGATGTTCCAATAGAGATTGCTAATGAGTCAACTCCTGTTTTCTTCACAAAGTCTTCAACTTCTTCAGGGCGTGTGTAGTGGCTGTGTTCTGAAGATACATCATCCTCAACTCCTGCCAAAACTCCCAATTCTCCCTCAACCGTTACATCATATTGGTGTGCATACTCAACTACTCTCTTTGTTAGTGCTACGTTTTCATCGTAAGGTAGGTGAGATCCATCTATCATTACTGATGAGAAGCCATACTCAATACATGATTTACAAAGTTCAAACGTGTCTCCGTGGTCTAAGTGAAGCACAATTGGAATATTGCATCCAAGTTCTTTTGCATACTCAACTGCTCCTTGTGCTAAGTAGCGTAGGATGGTTTGATTTGCATACTTTCGAGCACCTGAGCTGATTTGAAGTATTACTGGAGATTTAGCTTCAACACAAGCTTGAATAATTGCTTGCATTTGTTCCATGTTATTAAAGTTGAACGCTGGTATTGCGTATCCTCCTTTAAAGGCTTTAGTAAAAATTTCTCTCGAATTCACTAAGCCAAGTTCTTTGTAACTTACCATATCGATTAATTTTTTGGATTTGTAAATAAAATGATTTACTTCTTTTCTATAATTTCATTAATTATATTCTCTATCCTATTATACAACCCTTTGCTTGATTTAACAAGTGGTAGTCGTAGATGATTTTGTGATAGTCCCATAATTTCTAAAGCTGCCTTCACTCCTGTTGGGTTGCCTTCTTCAAATATTGCATTAAAGAAAGGAAGTAGCTTATAATGAATATCTCTTGCTTTTTTGTAGTCACCCTTTAAGCATAGGTTAACCATTGTGCTCATTTGTTTTGGAAGTGCATTTGCAGCAACAGAAATAACTCCTGCCATGCCTATGCTTAGAAGTGGAAGTAAGAGTGCATCTTCGCCTGAGATGACGAGGAAGTTCTTTGGTTTCTTTGCTATTATCTCCATAACTTGTGCGAAATTGCCTGATGCTTCTTTTATCCCTATGATGTTTGGAAACTCATTAGCTAATTGAAGGCAAGTTTCTGCGGATATGTTTGAGGCTGTTCTTCCTGGAACATTATAAAGTATTACTGGTATTGGACATACCTCTGCAATTGCCTTATAGTGTTCGTAGAGCCCTTTTTGAGATGGTTTATTATAATATGGTGCTACGGATAAGATTGCACTAACTCCTGTGAAGTCGGTTTGTGATATCCTATCTACTATTGCTGAGGTGTTGTTTCCTCCCATGCCAAGAACGATTGGTACTCGAGAATTGACTGCATCAATTGTATAATCTAAGACTGCCATTGCCTCTTGGTCTGTTAGGGTTACAGACTCTGCGGTTGTTCCTAAGCAAACAATATAGTCAACTCCGTTCTTAATTATATGTTCAATAATATTACCCAATGCAGTGAAATCAACATTCCTTTGTTTGTGAAATGGCGTAACAACAGCCACTCCTGTGCCTCTAAAATCCTTGTTCATATTAATAATACCTTTTAAATTTAAATATTTATTTTAGATAGATAATGTATCAACTGATTCTTATACTCGTCCATATTAGTTTCTTCTAACTTCAATAGTAAGTCAAAATGTTTTCTGTTTATTTCAGTGTCTAAGCCTATCTTAAACTTAGCCTTTGAAAGAGCCGAAAGGTAGAATGGTGCAAAGTCATCATTAATTGAGAAATCGATAAGTAAATCAAACTCTCTTTCTAAGAACTCATCAACATGCATACCATTTGGGATTTGAGAAAGACCTAATTCTTTATCGGTGCAAAGCGTTACGTTAAGGGTTTCAATAAACCAAAGGGGTTTCAAATTGCCATAAAACACTCCCATAACCTCTACTTTTGCTTTATTATCTTGAAATTCTTTAATTAGAGATTTAATAATGTTCCAGTTTATTTCTTTATCAACCAAACAAACAATACCAACTGTTTTTGCTGAATATAAAGAAGAGACTTTCTTATCTCTTTGATGTCGTTTTAGTTTGGCTTTAAACACAAAAGATTGCACAAAACGCCTTATTTTGTCTAACATTGGACTACAGAATTTCTTTTAAATAATTTGTAAAATTACAACTAATATACTTATGAAACAAATTATTTATGCAAATCATTATCTAAATTATATTACCTTTGCTTTCGGAATGAAAATATTTGAGCAAAATTCAAAATTAAAATGGCTACTCTTTATCTTTGCCTTTGCATTGATAGGGTATTTCCTGTGGGAAGTCAATAAGTTAATCTCCCAACTTAGGATAGAGGAAAAAAAGAAAATTGAGCTATGGGCTAATACCATTAGTAGGAAGTC
>JAGNRX010000250.1 GCA_017988355.1 Bacteroidales bacterium
CTATTTCCTCTTGTCTTGTTTTGACCCTCATTACTTAGTTGGTCTTTTGCTGATGGATCTTCTGAAAACTGAACAGCTAAGTCCCCAAAATTCTCTCCTTTTATTATTCTTTTCCTAAGATCTAATGCCTTATTATAAGCCTCTAAGGTGTCTTTTGGAGTAGCGTTAGTAGGAATCATAATTAAAATATGAGACGCTCTAATGATTTCTTTTGTACGCTCATAAGCCTCTTTAACCAATTCCTCAGTAACGGTTTTGTCGTTTAAATATGGTTCAATTAACTGTTTTCTATAAGTATTAACCTCTTGAACATAAGAAGGCATTGTGTCAAGTCCTTGTTTCCTTGCTTCTGCCAGTTTTAGTTTAAAGTTAATAAAAAGGTCTAAGTACTCATCCAAGTCTCTCTTTATTATTTTCTTTTCAGGATTTGGATTATTCCTTTGATACATTTCAATAAATGTTTCCTTAGTAATTTCTTCCCCAGCAACTTTAAGAACTACGTCTTTGTTTGTTTGGGCAAATGTAAATGAAGCAATTAAGCTAACTAATACAATACTGATAAACTTCTTCATATATAAATCTAAATTGTTTTTTGAAAATAATCTATTAACGAGAGTAGTTTGGAGCCTCTCTTGTGATTGTTATGTCGTGTGGATGACTTTCGGTATAACCAGCTGCAGTTATTTTAATGAATTTTGCTTCTTGTAATGCAGCAATATCCTTTGAGCCAGTGTAGCCCATTCCTGCTCTCAAGCCCCCAAGCAATTGGTGAATAACCTCAGAAATCGTTCCTTTAAATGGAACTCTTCCAACAATTCCTTCAGGAACCAATTTGTTTAAGTCTTCTTCCATATCTTGGAAATACCTATCCTTTGAACCTTGTTGCATAGCTTCCAAAGAACCCATTCCTCTATATGATTTGTATTTTCTACCTTCGTAAATAATAGTATCACCAGGAGATTCCTCAACGCCAGCAAGCAAAGAGCCAGCCATAATTGAACTTGCTCCAGCAGCCAATGCCTTAACAATATCTCCAGAATATCTAATACCACCATCAGCAATAATTGGAATATTCATACCCTGAACTGCGTGTGCAACATCATAAATTGCACTTAGTTGAGGCACTCCAATTCCAGCAATAATTCTTGTTGTGCAAATGCTACCAGGACCAATGCCCACCTTTAAAGCATCTGCTCCTGCTTCCACAAGTGCAATTGCAGCCTCAGCAGTTGCAATATTACCAACAACTATATCAATATCTTTATATTTCTTTCTAACATTACGAACAACATCAATAACATTTTTGCTGTGACCATGAGCCGTATCAATAACAATTGCATCAACACCAGCACCAATAACAGCATCAATTCTCTCATACATATTAGGAGTGATACCAATGCCAGCAGCAACCCTTAATCTTCCAAGTTTATCCTTGCAAGCATTTGGTCTTTCCTTAACCTTAATAATATCTCTATAAGTAATTAGACCAACAAGTTCTCCTTTGTCATTAACCACAGGAAGTTTTTCAATCCTATGTTGTTGAAGAATATCTGCTGCTCTTTCAAAATCTGTGTGTTCAGGAGCAGTAACAACCTCTTTTGTCATCACTTCGGTAATAGGACGATGAAGATTCCTTTCAAACCTTAGGTCTCTATTTGTTACAATACCAATTAATTTATGGTGATCATCAATAACAGGAATACCACCAATGCTATACTCTTTCATAAGAGCTAATACATCCTTCACAATTGCATCTTTTTGAATTGTAATAGGATTAATTATCATTCCATTTTCAGCCCTTTTCACCTTAACCACTTCAGCAGTTTGTTGTTCTATGCTCATATTTTTATGAAGAACACCAATACCACCAACTTGTGCCATTGCAATAGCTAACTTAGCTTCTGTAACAGTATCCATTGCCGCAGAAACGATTGGAATATTAATAGGAATATTACGTGAGAAGAACGTATTTGTTTGAACCTCTCTTGGTATAAGCTCTGAATAAGCAGGGACTAATAAAACATCGTCATATGTAAGTCCTTCGCCAACGAATTTGTCTGAATTTGAAAACATCTCTTTTGAATATATAATATCAGGCAAAGGTAGTATTTTTTTATTAATCCAAAAAATAAAAAATAGAAAAACTATCAACCCAATAAATTTGTCAAATATCAAATTAAAAGTTTTTAATAAATAAAGGTTTAGGAGTTGGCACTAAGCTAACTTGTCTTAGTGCAACACTGAACCTATTAAAGTACATTTGCAAAGTGTCACCGTTTCACTCTACTAAGGGGGTGCGAACCAGCGGACTTAGATTCATTTCCAATATGTTATAAAATAAAGGTGACACTTTGCGTGAAAAACAGCCAAAATCTGCAAAAAAACCTGTAGAATTAAAAAGCATTTAAGGTTAATTTTGAATGCCAAAATATGAAAATAGTAAAATACTCTTGTTTGATACAGGAATTTTTCGTATATTTGCATAATAGAAATCGTAGGATTAAGTCCTTGAGGTTTTATATTACAAATTACCCTTAAATTTCCTTAAAATAAAAAGATGCACATCATTCACTACGAAAGATGCACATCATTTGATATGAATCATGCGCACCATTTGAATATTGAAACAGCGATTCACGAAATTAAAACAAAGAAAGAAAAAATTAGAACAAAGATCTACGGT
>JAGNRX010000251.1 GCA_017988355.1 Bacteroidales bacterium
CATCAGGTAAGGCTGAGGATTTAGACCTTTCTGATAAAATTGCAATGGAGGTTTTGGAAGAAATGGCTAAGACTTCTCCTAAGGAAATATCACAACAAATGAGGGATAATATAACTTGGATTAAGGGAGCAAAGGCTAATAAATTGGTTGTTGGTTCTCAAGCAAGGATTCTTTATGCCGACTGTGAGGGAAGAACGAAGATTGCAATTGAATTTAATAAGGCAATAGAGGATGGTAGAATATCTGCTCCTATTGTTTTGGGAAGAGACCATCATGATGTTTCTGGAACTGATAGTCCGTTTAGAGAAACTTCAAATATCTATGACGGTTCATCTTTCACAGCTGATATGGCTATTCAAAATTGCATCGGTGACAGCTTTAGAGGAGCAACCTGGGTTTCCATACACAATGGTGGAGGCGTAGGCTGGGGAGAAGTGATCAATGGAGGCTTTGGACTTGTTATTGATGGCTCTTGTGATGCTGAAAGAAGATTGAAGAGTATGCTTTACTGGGATGTGAATAATGGTATTTCAAGAAGATCATGGGCAAGAAACGATGGTGCTATTTTTGCAATCAAACGTGCTATGGAATCTGAACCTAACTTAAAAATAACTATACCAAATATTGCTGATGATGGATTAATTGATTCCATATTCTAATTATACTTTTTAGAACTAAGCACTTGCAAAGATTGTTTCATATGGAACAAATATTGAAATAGACTTTGAGATTATGAAAAAATGGTTTGCCTTATATGTTCAGCCAAGAAAGGAAAAGGTTGTTGAGAAGGAGTTATTGAAAAGTAACTATGAGGCCTATTTGCCATTAAAGAAAAGTTTAAGACAGTGGAAGGATAGGAAGAAAATGGTAGAAATGCCGTTGATTCCTTCCTATGTTTTCACTCGAATTGAGGAATGTGATATTTGGAATATTGTTAAAATGAGCGGATGTATAAAGTTCGTTTGGTTTAACGGCAAGCCCTGTCCAATTCCAGATAATCAAATTGATTCAATGAAACTTCTACAAGAGAAAGAGGCTGAAATTGAACTTGAAAACGAGATTAGACCTAATAGGGGAGATAGAGTTAGGATAACTGAAGGACCTTTTGCAGGATTGGTTGGGGTTATTAAGAGCGGAAATAAGAATAATTTTGCAGTAAGAGTTGATAGTTTAGGGGTGGATCTTTCAATTGTTATTGAAGAGAAACACATTAAACTTGCCGAAAAGGTAGAAAATTAAAACAAAAACCTAATCAATAAGATAATTGCTTAGGATTGAAATCAAATAATTAATCATTTAACACATTAATATTATGAAGCAGTTTTTTAAATTTATGTTTGCTTCTTGTTTAGGAGTATTCCTTTCAACCATAATTGTGGTTCTTATTTTCTTTGCAATAGGCACGTCGATTATTGCCTCTTCAACAAGTGCAACGCCTGAGATTAATGAAGATTCAATACTTGTTTTGAAATTAGATAAACCTATTTATGATAGGGAAATTAGTGATTTCACAGCTCTATTATCAATTGCATCATCCGATGTTAACTCTGGAAATTCAATAGGCTTAACAGAGTTTATTTCAGTTATTAGAAAAGCGAAGACAGATGATAAGATAAAGGCTATAATGTTAGATTTATCCTTTCTTCAAGTTAATGGTTGGGCAACGGTTGAGGAAATGAGAGAAGCTCTACTAGACTTCAAGACTTCAAAGAAAAAGATATATGCTTTTAGTGACACCTACACTCAAAACTCCTACTATCTTGCAAGTGTAGCTGATGAAATTGCTCTTAATCCTGTTGGACATGTTCAATTAACAGGGCTTGGCGGACAAATCATGTTCCTTAAGGATATGTTAGATAAGTTTAATATTGATGTGGAACTCCTTCGCCCAGCAAACAACGACTATAAGAGTGCAGGGGAGATGTTTATTAGCAATAAGATGTCTGAAGCAAATAGGACTCAGGTTAAGGCTTACCTTGGCTCAATTTGGGATTATATTGGTAATAATATATCTGTATCAAGGAAGATAGATATCAAAACACTAAACAGTAATGTATCAAATCTTGAAGCTTTTATGGCAGAAGACGCTTTAAAGAATAAATATGTTGATAATTTGACTTTTAGAACTGACTTACAAGAAAAGATTAAGACAGATTTGAAAATGAAAAAGCTTAATTTGGTTCAATATAGTAGGTATAGGAGTTCGATTGTTGACATTATGCCTAATAAATCTAAGGATCAGATTGCAGTGATTTACGCTTTTGGAGATGTTGGTCAAGGAAAGGGTGGCGATTTGTCAATTGGTAGTGAAACAATTGTTAATGAGATAAGGAAAGCAGTAAAGAACAAAAGGGTTAAAGCTATTGTTCTAAGAATTAATTCAGGAGGAGGTGATGCAATTGCTTCTGAACAAATGACCAATGAGATATTTGCAGCTAAGAAAGTTAAACCAGTAATAGTATCAATGGGTGATATGGCAGCTTCTGCGGGATATGAAATGGCTTGTGGAGCAACAAAGATTGTCGCAAACCCTACAACATTAACAGGTTCTATTGGAGTCTTTGGAGTAATCCCTAACTTTGGAAGAGCATTAAAGAAAAGCATTGGTATTGGTTTCGATACCATTCAAACTCATAAGAATTCAGTATTTATTACTGGAGTTTCGCC
>JAGNRX010000252.1 GCA_017988355.1 Bacteroidales bacterium
CTTCTATTTTAAAGTCAGAAGATGAGTATTCTATTCTTGTATATCTATTGTCGCCAAATCTTTCTTTAATATCAAGGAGTTCATCTTTAATAACCTGCATTAAGACATCAGGATTATTAAGAATATTCAAGCATTTTTGTATAAATGCCATTAGTTCATCATATTCAGCTTGAAGTTTTTCTCTTTCCAAAGCTGCAAGTTGACGAAGACGCATCTCAACAATAGCTCTTGTTTGAAGATCAGAAAATCCCCATTTCTCCATCATTGAATCTCTTGCATCTTGAACGGTTTGAGATGCACGAATTAGGGCAATAATCTCATCAATGAAATCTAATGCTTTTAGTAAACCCTCTAATATATGAGCTCTTTCTTGTGCCTTTGCAAGATCAAATCTTGTTCTTCTTTCAACAACCTCAATCCTATGATCGATAAAATACTTAATTATTTGTTTCAAATTAAGCATCTGAGGTCTTCCATTAACTAAGGCAATGCTATTAATTGAGAATGATGATTGTAAGTCAGAGTATTGATATAGTTTATTTAAGACTACATTAGACATTGCATCTCTTTTTAGTCTATAAACAATTCTAATTCCGTCCTTATTACTCTCATCTCTAATTTCAGAAATACCTTCTATTTTCTTTTCGTCAGCCAATTGAGCTTGACGTTTAATCATTTCAGATTTTGTAACTTGATAAGGGATTGAAGAAACAATGATTTGATCATGACCATTTGGTCCTAGTTCAATCGTTGCCTCTCCTCTCATTACAACTTGTCCTCTACCTGTATGGTAAGCTTCCTTAACACCCTCATAACCGTAGATTATTCCACCTGTTGGAAAGTCTGGTGCTTTAATAAATTGCATTAACTCATCAATAGTGATTTCATTATTTTCAATATAAGCAATTGTTCCATTTAAAACCTCTGTTAGGTTGTGTGGTGCCATATTTGTAGCCATACCAACAGCAATTCCCGATGCTCCATTAATCAATAGAACAGGTATTTTTGTTGGCAGAACAGTAGGTTCCTTTAAACTATCGTCAAAGTTATTTTGAAAATCAACAGTATCTTTATCTATATCAGCCAGTATCTCATGAGAAATCTTTGCTAAACGAGCCTCAGTATAACGCATAGCAGCTGGAGGGTCATTGTCGATTGATCCAAAGTTACCTTGACCGTCAACAAGCTTGTATCTCATCGACCAAGTCTGAGCCAAACGAACCATTGCCATATATACAGAACTATCTCCGTGTGGGTGATACTTACCAAGAACTTCCCCAACTATTCTCGCACTTTTCTTAGTAGCAGTATTGTAAAACATTCCCATGTCATTCATCGCATATAATATTCTACGATGAACAGGCTTCATTCCGTCTCTAACGTCAGGCAGGGCACGAGAAACAATAACACTCATTGCATAATCAATGTAGGCAGACTTCATTTGCTTCTCAATGTCAACCTTTACAATCTTTTCGTTTTCTGAGTACATTTTTCCTATTCTTTTACTTAGTATTTTTAAAGTGCGAAGATACGATTATTTTTTGAAATGAAATTGATAAAGGTTAAGAAAATACATGACATTACTAATAATATCTAAATTTAGCAGATATTTTAAAAAAAAACGTACATTTGCAAGTTAATAAATCAACTAAGATATATGCGTAACGACCAATACAGCCCAACAAAGTTTAACTTCTTACCTCCTGTTTGTAAGAACCTATTAATAATAAATATCTTAATGTTTTTTGCCACCAAAGCCCTGGCATTAAAAGGAATTGATCTTGTTGGAATTTTAGGACTTCATTTCTTTATGGCAGAGGATCACCATATTTGGCAATACATTACTTATGCCTTTATGCATGCCAATTTCAACCATCTTTTCTTTAATATGTTTGCTATTTGGATGTTTGGTTATACATTAGAAAACATTTGGGGAGCAAAGAAGTTTATATTCTTCTGTTTTACCGCTGCCCTTGGAGCTGCCTTTGTTCAGCAAATCACATATTATTTTATGTATTCAGACATAGTTACTGCAATGTCAAATGGAGTTACAATGGTTAATACTGGTTTTGACAAAATACCAATAAGAGATTTCTTAAATCAAATTAACACAGTTGGAGCATCAGGCATTGTTTTTGGACTATTGCTTGCTTTTGGAATGATGTTTCCTAATGCTACTATATATCTTTATTTTCTTCTACCAATCAAAACAAAATGGTTTGTTATAGGATACATTATTTTAGAACTATTTAATGGGGTTTTTGGAACCTCAGAAGGAATTGCACACTTTGCACATCTTGGTGGAGCCTTGGCAGGTTTCATATTAATTATGTATTGGAAAAAGAATAAGAAATATAGATTTTAATTTTTGAGACTTGGGAAAGAAGGAGAAAAAAGACCAGTTTATTATTGCTTACTTAACCGATTTAGATAAAACAGATGCAATAATTAATAATGCAATTTGTTTTGCAAAAATGCTCGACAAAGGGCTAATCTTATTGCATATATCGGACAAAGAATACACAAAAATAAGCACCCAAGAGGCTGAACAAAAGCTGAAGGAACTTAGCTCTAAAATCTCAGAAATACCTTTTTGTTCCTATTTTGCAATTGAGGGTAAGTCAAAAGAAATACTTCATAAAGTATCTGAATTTCTTTCAGGTGTC
>JAGNRX010000253.1 GCA_017988355.1 Bacteroidales bacterium
AATCTAATATAAATTAATAATAAATATAAAAATATAAGATATGAAAAGTACACCATTTACTCAAAACCATATTGCCTTAGGTGCAAAGATGGCTGAGTTTGCAGGATACAATATGCCAATTTCCTATGACGGATTAGTAATTGAGCATAATAACGTTAGAAATGCTGTTGGCGTTTTTGACGTTTCTCATATGGGAGAATTTAGAGCAACAGGCGCTAAAGCACATGACTTTGTTCAATACTGCACTTCAAACAATATAGATTCTCTTTTCGATGGAAAGATTCTATATACTGTTCTTCCAAATGGACAAGGAGGAATTGTTGATGATATCTTAGTTTACAGAGTAAGCGAAACAGAATATTTTATGGTTCCAAACGCAGCTAATATTGAAAAAGACTGGGCTTGGATGAGTAAGATTGCTGTTGAAATGGGAATGGAACTTGGTAAGGATTTTGTTAATGAGTCAGACTCTTGGGCACAACTTGCTATTCAAGGACCATTAGCTCTAAAAGTTATGCAAAAACTTACAACTACTCCTGTGGAAGATATGGAATATTATACTTTTAAGTACTTAACTCTTGCAGGTGTTGAGAATGTTCTTCTTTCAACAACAGGCTATACCGGTTCTGGTGGATGTGAGATTTACTTTGCTCCAAAAGATGCACAAACAATTTGGACTGCTCTTTTTGAAGCAGGAAAAGAATTTGGAATTATGCCAGCTGGACTTGGTTGTAGAGATACACTTCGTTTGGAAATGGGATTCTGTTTATATGGTCACGAGATTGATGATGAAACTTCTCCAATTGAAGCTGGTCTTGGTTGGATGACTAAGTTTGAAGAAGGAAACGACTTCATCGATAGAAAGACCTTTGAAGACCAAAAAGCAAATGGAGTTAAGAAAAAACTTGTTGGCTTTGAGATGTTAGATAGAGGAATTCCTCGTCAAGGATATGAGGTTTGCGATCAGGAAGGTAATGTTATTGGAAAAGTATGTTCAGGAACACAATCACCTTCAACCTCAAAAGCAATTGGAACAGCACATGTTCAAACAGCTTTCAGCAAAAAGGATACTAACATTTACATTAAGGTTAGAGATAAAATGTTAAAAGCAGTTGTAGTTAAGATGCCTTTCTACAAGGTATAATTTCTACAATACTACATATTTAAAGGGCGTTTTGTATTAGAACGAAACGCCCTTATTTGTTTAACCATAAATTTGCCAGTATTGATAAATAGATACTTCAAATATTACATTATATTAATAATCATGTTATTTCCTCATTTGCTAAAATCCCAAACCGAAGTCATAGCCTTTCATAACTGTGAGAACTTCTTCTACCCCACCAACGATAGCCTTACAAACGATGATGCTTTCACCACCAGCTCTCCAAGGAACTGGAACTGGGAACGCTTTAACCTAAAGAAAGACTTACTTGCAAAAACATATATTGCACTATCAAAAGGAAACCTACCTGCAATAATTGGACTTTGTGAGATAGAAAGCCAACAAGTTCTTAATGCCCTATGCAACGACTCACCACTTAAGAAAGGAAACTATGCATATATTCACTACGACTCCCCAGACATAAGAGGGATGGATGTTGCAATGATATATAGGAAAGATAAGTTTAAGATAATATCTCATGAACAAATAGTTATTGATAGTTCATTAATTATTGATGAGCCAACAAGAGATATTCTCTATGTTAATGGCGTTCTAAACAAAGTCCCTCTTCATCTCTTTATTGTTCACGCACCCTCAAGAAGAAATAACGACAAAAACAAACCACTTAGGAAATCAGTATTTGAACTAATCTATAAGAAATCAAAAGACCTCTACGACAAAGGAGAGAAAAACATAATCATAATGGGAGACTTCAACGACAACCCATGGGATAAGAGTGTTGAAGAAGGATTTAGAACATCGGGCGGATACCATAACCACCAACCACTCCTAATCAACCTTATGAAGAAAGACAAAAACAAAAGAGGTTCCTACACCTATTCAGGGCAGATGCTCAACTTCGACCAGTTCCTTGTTACCAAAGAGATGCAAGAAAGAATAGACACAATCACCAACCCTTCCCATATCTTTATCCCAGACTTTATGTTAGACCCTAACCCAAAGACTACAAAAGTAACACCATTCAGCACCTATAAAGGATATAAATACCAAGGAGGAATAAGCGATCACTTCCCAATATTTATGAAAGTCCTAACCCCAAAACAATAGATAATGGAAACTGCAAAAGAAGTATTAGACCATCTACTTTCACTTTCAAACGAAGACAAAAAAAAGCAAGCTGAATACTTTGGAGTAAAATCAAATAATATCTTAGGAATAACAGCACCAGAGTTAAGAGCAATAGCAAAAGAAATAAAAACCAATCATCCCCTTGCCCTCAAGCTATGGGAAACCAATTACCACGAAGCAAGGATGCTATCCACAATGATAGCAGATTCCAAACAAATAACACTAGAAGAAATCGACATTTGGGTAAAAGACTTTGACAGCTGGGACATAGTTGATGGAGCATGTTATAACCTATTTCGCTATAGCCCACACGCAGAAGAAATAATACAAAAATACATTTCCTACGAAGAAGAATATATCTGCAGAACCCCCTTTGCCCTAATTGCAGGCTTAGCAGTAG